>NZ_JBQDYE010000004.1:0-159084 GCF_052044155.1 Salinisphaera sp. SWV1 | reverse complement strand
GACGCGGTCGCGGGGCCGGCGCCAACGCGCCGCGCGGCGGCCCGCGCCACGGGCCCGTTACCATGCGGGCCGATGAAAAACGGCCGCCGACGCGCCGGGTTGCGGCCCGAAAATGATTCCCGCGGTGCGGGCAACTGGTAAACTCCGCGCCTTCCCGCTCTTTCCGACAGCTACAAGCGACGAGGCTGACCATGACCTTCGTTGTCACCGAAAACTGCATCAAGTGCAAATACACCGACTGCGTGGAAGTCTGCCCGGTCGATTGTTTTCATGAAGGCCCGAATTTCCTGGCCATCGACCCCGAGGAGTGCATCGACTGCACGCTCTGCGAGCCGGAGTGCCCGGTCGAGGCAATCGTCTCCGAGGACGATCTGCCCGAGGACCAGGCCGACTTCCTGCAACTCAACGCCGAGCTCGCGGCCGAATGGCCGGTGATCACCGAGGTCAAGAAACCGCCGGAAGACGCCGACGAATGGGCCGACAAGCCGAACAAGCGGGAACTGCTCGAGCGTTGAGCCGCGCGGACCGGCGCGCTCAGTTCGGTGTCGTCAGCATGTCCGCGTAGGCGATCGCACACAGATCGGCGGCTTCGATGCCGAGCTCGGCCATCAGCCGCTCGGCCTCGCGCCGGCCGTCGGCGGGCTGTTCCTGCGCTGCCAGCACGACTTCAAACTCCACGAAATCGCCGAGCCCTTCGACCCGGTCGAGATGAATACGCGTGCGCCCGGTCATATAGAGTTGCCGTGTCTTGATCACGCGCGCCCAGCAGCCGAGCGCGTGTGTGAGCGTGGCACGCAACCCGTCGGGATCGTCTGTTTCCGTGCGGGTGTATGAAGACAGGCTCGGCCCGGCGCTATCCGGACGCTCGTAGGCGATCAACTCCGCCTGACCGTTGCCGAAATCGCGCAGCTTGAGCCGGCCGGTCGCGCAGGTGAAGAAGCTGTCGTCCTGATCCAGCTCGGCCGCCGGTGCGCCCGCCAGCGCCTCGATGCGTTGCCGCATGACGGCGCGGTCGCGGCATACGGCCTTGATTTCGATGTTTCTCGCCATATCGCCGTCAGCCGCGTGGATGATGATCGGCGTGCAGTGCCTTGAGTCGTGCCCGCGCGACGTGGGTATAGATCTGCGTGGTCGACAGATCGGCGTGGCCGAGCAGCATCTGCACCGCGCGCAGGTCCGCGCCGTGGTTGAGCAGATGGGTGGCGAAGGCATGGCGCAGACCGTGCGGCGAGACCTGCGCCGCAATACCGGCGGCACCCGCATGCGCGCGGATGCGATGCCAGACGTTCTGTCGTGTCATGCCGCCGCCACGCGCGGTCACGAACAGCGCATCGGAGACGGCCGCGCCCAGAAGCGCCGCGCGCGCACGCGCCAGATAACGCTCGATCCAGTCCACCGCGGCGCCGCCCAGCGGCACGAGGCGCTCGCGCCCGCCCTTGCCGGTGACACGGATCACGCCCTGGCGCGTGTTGACCTGGGCGCGCGTGGCCGAGACCAGCTCGGATACGCGCAGGCCGGCCGCGTACATCAGTTCCAGCATGGCCCGGTCGCGCAGGCCCAGGTCGGTATCGGTGTCGGGCGCACGGATCAGGGCCTCGACATCGCGCTCGGTGAGCGTCTTCGGCAGGCGCCGGCCCTGAACCGGCATGTCGATCAACGCGGTCGGGTCGCGCTGGATCGCCCCGGCCCGCAGCTGGTAGCGATAGAACTGGCGCAGGCTGGACAACAGACGCGCCGCGCTGCGCGGACTCGAATCCGGCGTATTGCGCGCGGCGAGATAGGCCCGGATATCGTTCGCGCCAGCGGCCAGCAGTCCGCCGCGGCCGGCCTGCCATTGACCGAAGTGGGCGAGATCGTTGCGATAGGCGGCAAGCGTGGCGTCGGCCAGGCCGCGTTCGGCCCACAGGCCGTCGAGAAAACGTTCGATGATATCGGCGGTTGTCGCGTCCACGGCGTCGATGGCAGCCATGGCGCGAGCGTATAATCCGGCGATTGATTTAGCCAGCCCCGTTGCCCGATGGACGATACCGTACGCGCACCCAGCCCTCGCCAGCGCTACGAAACCGATCTGCAGGACCCCGAATTCGTTCGCGATCCCGCCCAGGAGAAAGCCGTTGATGCACTGCAGTCGATCTACGAACGACTGCGGGAAAACCCGACCGTCAGCCGCGGCCTGTTCGGCCGCAAGAAGGAGCGCCCGCAGGTCGACGGGCTTTATCTGTGGGGCGGCGTGGGCCGCGGCAAGACCTATCTCATGGATTGCTTCTTCGATGCCCTGCCGTTCGAGCAGAAGACCCGCCTGCACTTCCATCGCTTCATGCAGAAGGTGCACGACGCGCGCAAGCGCTACGCCCACCAGAGCGACCCGTTGAAGAAGATCGCCGCCGACTGGGCAGCGGATCGCGTGCTGTGCTTCGACGAGTTCTTCGTCTCCGATATCGCCGACGCCATGATCCTGTCGCGGCTCACCGAGGAGCTGTTCGCCCGCAATGTCACCCTGGTGGCCACCTCCAACGTCGCCCCCGACGATCTCTACAAGGGTGGGCTCAAGCGCGACCGCTTCCTGCCGGCCATCGAACGACTCAAGGACAACTGCCGGATCATGCATCTGGCCGACGGCACCGATTTCCGCCTCGATCATATCGAGGAATCGGCGACCTACCAGATCCCGCCCGGCGACGAGGCCGACGCGGTGCTGGCGCATTACTTCGAACGCCTGGCCACCGGCCCGGTGCGCGAGGGCGGCAACGTCAAGATTCTGGGGCGCAAGCTGGCGACGCGGCGCCGCGCCGATGCCATCGCCTGGTTCGACTTCGACACCCTCTGCCGCACCCCGCGTTCGGCCAATGACTACATCGAACTGGCCCGCGAATTCAGCGTGATCATGATCTCCGGTGTACCCGTATTCGGCGATGCCGACGACAACGCGGCGCGCCGCTTCATCAACGCCATCGATGAATTCTACGACCGGCGCGTGAATGTCTTCGTCACCGCCGAGGCCGGCCCCGATGCGCTCTACGCCGGCTCGGAGCTCACCTTCGAGTTCGAACGCACCGCCAGCCGTCTGCATGAAATGAGCACCGCCGAATACATCGGCGCGGCCCATCGCAGTTAGTCGCGTTAGCCGATACCGCGCGCCAGGGCGAGCACGACCGTCATCCCGGCCACGGTGACGGCGTGCTGATTGCTCAGCTGCAGCTCCAGCGTGACCGCTCCCGGGCCGCCGCTTTCGGGTAGCGTGCGATCGACGACGGTGACCGCGGCCGACAGCCGATCGTCGGGATAGACCGGCGCCCGCCAGCGCAGATCGCGGATCTCCTGGCAGCCGCGACACGCCAGCGGCCAGTCCGGGTTGGCCGTGACCAGCGCCAGCATGAGCGCGCCGGTATGCCAGCCCGAGGCCGACAGCCGCTTGAAGTAGGTCCGGCTGGCGGCCTCGTCGCTCAGATGAAAGGGTTGCGGGTCATAAGCCCGCGCGAACGCGAGCACGTCGTCGCGGCTCGCGCCGGTCGGGCCGAGCGTGAAGGTGCGGCCGGGCTCGAGATCGTCGAAGCCGATCATGACGGTGCGCCGCGACGAGCGACCAGTGCGTTTGTCCACATGCGCGCGACGGGCACGCCATGCGGGTTCTCGACGGCCATGAATTGCATGATCAGCCCCATCTCCGGCCGGCTGTTGAGCACCCGCGCGGACAACAACTCGGTAGACAGCGAAAGCACGTCGCCCGCATAGGCCGGGTTCGGCCAGTCGATCCGATCCACGCCGGGCGAGCCGAGCGAGGCCATCCCCACGAGTGAATGATCCACCAGCAAGCGCATGCCGATACAGCACAGCAGGTAGCCCGGGGCCGCATCGGCATTCGCGCCCACCACGGCTGGCGGGGCGAATCGCGCCGTGAACTGGGCGATCTCTTCGCCCGTCAACGTGTACCGGCCGTAGCGATGCGTCTCGCCCACCGCCAGATCCTCCCAGTAGCGCATCTCTCCCTCACAACGAATACCGGCCCGCCGAGCATGCCACGAACGCATCGACATGCGCCGAAAGACGCGTAGACGCCCGGCCGCGGCGCGCGCCACGCTGGCTGCCATCGTTTTGTTCGTACCCAGGAGCCCTGCCCGTGTTGTCGACCATGATGGACCGCCCGCTGCTACTGGACGATCTGCTGGAACGCGCCGCGACCGAATTCGGCGATGTGGAGATCGTCAGCCAGCGCCCCGACAAGACGCTGCACCGTTACACCTATGCCGACATGGTCGCCCGTGCCAAGCGCCTGGCCGCGGCGCTGGTGCAGGCCGGCATCGAAGCCGGCGATCGCGTGGCCACGCTGTCGTGGAACCACTATGGCCACCTCGAGGCCTATTTCGGCATCCCGGCCATGGGCGGCGTCTGCCATATGGTGAACATCCGGCTCGCGCCGGACGATATCGCGTGGATCATCAACCATGCCGAAGACCGGATTTTGATCGTCGACGATGTGCTGCTGCCGCTGTACCGCCAGTTCGCCGATGACATCGACGTCGAACAGGTGATCGTGGTGCCGCTGACCGGCGATCCGGTCCCCGACGCGCTGGTCGACTACGAAACTTTCCTCGCCCAGGCCCCGGACGACTTCGTCTACCCCGAGAAAAGCGAATACGACGCCTGCGGCATGTGCTACACCTCCGGCACCACGGGGCGGCCGAAGGGCGTGACCTATTCCCATCGCTCGACCGTGCTGCACGCGCTGACCGGTGCGCTGCCCGACAATCTCGACCTGTCGTACAACGACAGCGTTCTGCCGGTGGTGCCGATGTTTCATGTCAACGCCTGGGGGCTGCCCTACATCGCGACCATGGTGGGCGCGAAACAGGTCTTTCCCGGGCCGCATCTGGATGCCCAGAGCCTGCTCGATCTGTACGTCGCCGAGGACGTGAATGTCTCGGCGGGCGTGCCGACCATCTGGATGACGATCCTCAACGCACTGGACGCAGAGCCCGAGCGCTGGCCGCTGCGCGCGGACCTGGAGATGATCGTCGGCGGCTCGGCGGCGCCCGAGTCCATGTTGCGGCGCTTCGACGACCATGGCCTGACCGTGATCCAGGCCTGGGGCATGACCGAAACCTCGCCGCTCGGCACGACCGGCCGGGTCAAACCGGCGATCCGGGCCATGGACGAAGACACGCAGTACGCCAAGCGCGCCACGGTCGGCACCACGGTACCGCTGATCAATATCCGGATCGTGGATGCCGACGGGCATGTCGCGCCGCGCGACGGCGAATCGATGGGCGAGCTGCAGATCCGCGGCCCCTGGATCGCGGGCGGCTACTACCGGCTCGACAACAGCGAGGAGAAATTCACCGCCGACGGCTGGCTGCGGACCGGCGATATCGCCACCATCGACGCCCACGGCTATATCGACATCACCGATCGCACCAAGGATGTGATCAAGTCCGGCGGCGAGTGGATTTCATCGGTACATCTGGAAAACGAAATCATGGGCCACCCGGATGTCGCCGAGGCGGCCGTGATCGCCCGTGCCGACGAACGCTGGGGCGAGCGACCGCTGGCGGCCGTGGTGCCGCGGCAAGGCGCCGATCTCGCGCCCGAGGCGCTGCGGGACTTTCTGCTGGAGCGCATGCCGAAATGGATGGTGCCGGAGGATTTCGTGATCGTGGATGCCATCCCGCGCACGGCCACCGGCAAGTTCAGCAAACGCGACCTGCGCGCTCAGCTCGGTCACGACAAGCCCGGCTGACACACCGGGGCCGGACCACCCGCCCGGCCGGGTGTATTCACTTGCCAGACAGGCACGCGCGCTCAATCTAGAGGTCGTGTTGCATTGCTTGCCGCTGCGCAACCGATGAACGAGAAATTCGCCGGGCGCGCGGCCTCTTCGATTGCGATACGCCGAGCGCGCAGGGTGCGTCCAGGGCCGCCCGGCGACTATTCATTTCCACCGAGAGTGATGTCTTGCCGCGCCTGACCACGGTTCTCGTCTCGCTGCTGATCGCGGCGCTGCTCTACTTCACCCTTATCGCCGGGATCGACGGCCAGCGGACGTGGGCAGCCATGCAGCGGCTCGACTGGCTGGGCTGGATCAGCATTCTGTGCCTGTCGCTGTTCAATTACAGCCTGCGCTTCGCCCGTTGGCACGGCTACCTGCGCTGGCTCGGCCATGCGCTGCCGATCGGCCGCCACCTGCTGATCTATATCTCGGGCTTCGCGCTCACGACCACGCCCGGCAAGGCCGGCGAGGGCGTGCGGGCGGTGTATCTGGCACGCCGGCGGGTGCCCTATGCGCATACCGTCGCCGCCATGTTCGCCGAACGGCTGCTCGATCTGTTGTCGATTCTGCTGCTGTCGCTGTTGGCGATCGTGTCGTTCACCGGCTATGTCTACTGGGTGCTCGCACCGCTGGCGGTGATCGCCATCGTGCTCTGGACCATGCATCGCCGGCCCCTGCTCAAGGCCGCCCAACACCGCGTCGCCGATCCGCAGACATTCGTGGGCCATGTGCTGCATGTATTCGTGCACGCCTGGGAGCGCGCCTTCGTGTTGCTGTCCTGGAAACCGCTGCTCGGCGGCCTGCTACTCGGCTGCCTGGCCTGGGCGGCCGAAGGGGTTTCGGTATATCTGATCGCCGGCAGGCTCGGGCTGGCGGTCGCCCTCCCCCTGGCGATCGGTATTTATGCCATCAGCATGCTGATCGGTGCACTGTCGTTCATCCCGGGCGGGCTCGGCAGCACCGAAGCCGCCATGGCGCTGTTGCTGAAACTCTCGGGCGTGGCAGCCGGTACCGCGCTCAGCGTGACCCTGATCGCGCGCATCGCCACCCTCTGGTTCGCGGTGGTCCTGGGGCTGCTCTGCCTGGCGCTGCTCGAGTTCGATCATCGCCGTCATCCCGTATCCACCGGACAGGAAGAAACGTCATGAGCCAGGCCCGCGCCGCCGCTCTGGTCGTCGATCTCGACGGCACGCTGGTCCACACCGATCTGTTGATCGAATCGGCATTCATGCTGGCCCGCGAGCGCCCGCACAAGCTGCTCTGCCTGCCCGGATGGCTCAGGCGCGGCAAGGCTACGCTCAAGCATGAGATCGCCACCCGCGTGGCCCTCGATGTCGCCCACCTGCCCTACAACCGTGAGCTGGTGGATTTCCTCACCGCCGAGAAACAGCACGGGCGGCGCATCGTGCTGGCGACCGCGGCAAATCAGCGTTATGCCCATCAGGTCGCCGCCCATCTCGAGCTGTTCGACGACGTACTCGCCAGCGATGCCCATACCAACCTCTCGGGCGAGGACAAGCTGGCGGCGATCCGCGAACTGCTGGGCGACGCACCCTTCGACTACGCCGCCGACCACGACGACGATCGTGCGATCTGGGCGGCCGCGCGCGAGACGATTCTGGTCGGTGCCAAGCCGTCCACCGACCGCTGGGCCACGCGCGAGACCCGCGTCAGCCGGCGCATCGAGCGCGAGCCGAGCGGGGTTCGCACCTGGATCAAGGCGATGCGCCTGTACCAGTGGTCGAAGAACATGCTGATCTTCGTGCCGTTGCTCGCCAGCCATGAGCTGCTCGACGGCAACACGCTGTTTGCCGCCGTGCTCGCCTTCATTGCCTACGGCGCCCTGGCCTCCAGCGTCTACCTGCTCAACGACCTGGTCGACCTGGGCGACGATCGCCGGCACCCCAACAAACGGCATCGCCCGTTCGCCAGCGGCACGCTGCCGGTCGCCCAAGGCGTGATGGCGATTCCCGTGCTGTTGTTGATCGCGGCCGTGACCGCGGCATTCCTGCCGCCGATCTTCGGTGCCGTGCTGGCGCTGTATTACATTCTGACCCTGGCCTATTCCATGGGCCTGAAACGCATGGCCCTGGTCGACGTGCTGACGCTGGCAGCGCTGTACACATTGCGGGTGATCGCCGGCGGCGCGGCCACCGGCATTCCGCTGTCATTCTGGCTGCTGGCGCTGTCGATGTCGTTGTTCCTCAGCCTGGCCATGGCCAAGCGCTGCGCCGAACTGATCCTGGTCCAGGCCGGCCAGACCAGCGGCGGCGGGCGCGGCTATGCGGCCTCCGACATTGACGCCCTGCGCAGCCTCGGTACCGCCGCCGGCTATGCCAGCGTCGTGGTGCTGGCGCTGTATATCAACAGCCCGGATGTCACCAGCCACTACCGGCACCCGGTATTGATCTGGCTGTTGTGCCCGGTGGTGCTTTACTGGATCAGTCGGATCTGGCTCAAGACCCTGCGCCGGGAAATGACCGACGACCCGATCGTGTTCGCCGCCCGTGATACCGGCAGTCGCATCTGCATCGTGCTGGGTGCGGCCATCGCGATCGCCGCCGCGCTATGAGCCGGGCGGGGTCGCATCCATCCTGGGGGCATATCCCGGCCAGTACGCCGGCGCGCGTCGTGCGTCCGGTGGCCGGTCGTTCGCCGCTGCCGGCAGCCGACGACCGCCCGCTGCTGGCCTACGGCAACGGCCGCAGCTACGGCGACGTGGTGGTCAACAACGACGGCACGCTGATCGATACGCGAAGCCTGGATCATTTCATCGCCTTCGATGCCGAAACCGGGGTGCTGGAATGCGAGCCCGGCGTGCTGCTGACCGACATCCTGCGCCTGGCCCTGCCGCAGGGCTGGTTCGTGCCGGTCACCCCCGGCACCCAGTACGTCACGGTCGCCGGGGCCATCGCCAATGACGTGCACGGCAAGAATCATCATGTGGCCGGCACATTCGGCCGGCATGTGCTGGATTTCGACCTCACCGCCAGTGACGGCACCCCCCGCACCTGCAGCCGAAGCGACAACACCGACCGGTTCGCGGCGACCATCGGCGGGCTGGGCCTGACCGGGCTGATCACCCGCGTGCGTGTGCAGCTCAGGCGTGTCGGCGGCGCCTTCATGGACGTCGACACCCATCGCTTCGACAACCTGCGCGCCTTCTTCGAGCTCTCCGCGGCATCGGAAGACGACTACGAATACACGGTCGCCTGGGTCGATTGCAGCGCGACCGGCGCCAAGCTCGGGCGCGGCTGGTTCATGCGCGCCAATCATCGACCGGCGATGGGCCAGCCCAATGCCGCCGGGCCGAAACCCGGGCCGAACTTCGCGCTGACACCGCCGTTTTCGTTGATGAACCGGGCCACGCTCACACCGCTGAATACGCTGTATTTCCATCGCAAGCGAAAACGGCGCTTTCGCGCCGCGCAGCACTACCAGCCCTATTTCTACCCGCTGGACGGCATCCGCAACTGGAACCGGGCCTACGGGCCGGCCGGTTTCTATCAATATCAGTGTGTGGTACCGCCGGGCGATGCCGAGGCCTCGATCGGCGAACTGCTGGCGCGCATCGGCGCCTCCGGCCAGGGCTCGTTTCTCTCGGTGCTCAAGGTCTTCGGCGACGTGCCCTCGCCCGGGATGCTGTCGTTCCCCCGGCCCGGTACCACGCTGGCGCTGGATTTCCCCAACCGGGGCGAATCGACGCGCCGTCTGCTGGATTCGCTCGACGATGTCGTGATGGCCGCCGGCGGCGCGGTCTATCCGGCCAAGGATGCACGCATGTCGGCCACGGCCTTCCAGCACTACTTCCCCCGCTGGCGCGAGTTCGCCGGCTATGTCGATCCGCAGTTTTCCTCGGATTTCTGGCTTCGTGTGACGGGAGACACCGCATGAACCGTATTCTCATCGTGGGCGCGACATCGGCAATCGCCGAAGCCGCCGCCCGCCGCTTCGCCGAACGCGGCGATGCGCTGTTCCTGGTCGCCCGCAACCGCGACAAGCTCGCTCCGGTCGCACGCGATCTGTCGGTGCGCGGCGCCGCGCGCGCCACTGTCCACGCCATGGACGCCGACGACCTGAACGCGCACGGGGCCATGCTGGACGCCGCGGTCGCCGATCTCGGCGGGCTCGACACCGTCTTCATCGCCTACGGCACCCTGCCCGACCAGGCCGCCTGTGCCGCCGATCCGGCGGCCGCGGTCGCCGCCTGGCATACCAACGCCGTAAGCGTGGTCGCGCTGGTCACCGATGTCGCCAATCGGCTCGAACAACAGGGCTCGGGCCTGATCGCGGTGATTTCGTCGGTCGCCGGCGATCGCGGGCGTGCCAGCAATTATGTCTACGGCAGCGCCAAGGCCGGCGTGAACGCATTCCTCGATGGCCTGCGCCATCGGTTGCACGGCCGCGGCGTGGACGTGCTCACGATCCGGCCCGGCCTGGTCGACACCCCGATGACGGCAGACCTCGAGAAAGGCCCGCTGTTCGCCAGCGCCGACAAGGTCGGCGGCGATATCGTCAAGGCCATCGACCACCGACGCGCGGTGGTCTATACGCCGGGTTTCTGGCGTTTGATCATGACGATCATCAAGATCGTGCCGCGCGCCGTCTTTCATCGCACGCAGCTATGAACACGCACCACGGTTCACGCGGGGCCACGGCCGACCGCTGGGCCGTGGGCGGGCTGGTCGCGCTGTATCTGGTCTCACGCATTGCGGCTTATCTCGCCGGCGTACGCTTCGATCTGTCGCCGCTGGCGACCTCCTGGCAGATTCTCGATCCGGTGCTGCTGCGCCACGACCTGCTGACCAGCCTGCGCTACATGCCCGGGCAGCCGCCGCTGTACAACCTGCTGCTCGGCGGGGTGCTCAAGCTGTCGGCCGCGCTGGGCGGCGGCGACTTCCTCACCGCCGCGCTGTTCCGGGTGATTTTCGCGCTCATGGCATGCGCCTCGGTGCTGCTGACGTATGCACTGCTTCGGCGGATCGGCACGCGCCCGGTCGGTGCCGCCGTGGTCGCCGGCCTGTTCATGTGCTCGCCGGCACTGATGCTCTACGAGAGCCTGCCCTACTACACGGTGATCGTGCTGTTGCTGCTGGTGGCCATCGTCTGGCTTTTCGATGCCTGCCGGCGCGATTTCCGCCCCCGATACGCGTTCGCACTGTTCAGCGCCATGGCGGTGCTGATCTATACCCGCGCGCTGTTCCAGATCGAATGGTTCGCGGTACTGGTCGGTTACAGCGCGCTGGTGTTGCCCGGCCATCGCCGCGCGGTGCTGGTCGCCGCCGCCCTGCCGTTCGTGCTTATCCTGGCGCTCTATGCCAAGAACGTGGCGGTGATCGGCGAGTTCTCGACCTCGGACTGGCTGGGCATGAGCCTGGCCAAGCTGACCACGCTGGAGCTGAACCACAGCGAACGCGAACGGCTCGTGGCCAGCGGCCGCATGACCCCGCTGGCGCTCGACGACAAGGCCTTCGATATTCCGCAGGCCTACGAGGACACGGTGGTCAAGCGACCGCATACCGGCATCGCCGTGCTCGACCACCGGCTCAAAACGACCGGGCACGTGAATTTCAATTATCTGCCGTACGCCCGCATATCCAGCATGGCGCGCCACGACGCGCTGGTCGCGATCCGGACCCATCCCGGCGTCTATCTGCACTCGATCGGCGTGGCCTGGCTGATGTTCTGGCGCCCGGCCAGCGACTACCCGTTCCTCAAGGCCAATCGCGAGGCGATCCAGCCCTGGGCATGGCTGTATGGCAAGGTGATCGGCGGCCAGCCCGTGTATCCGGATAACCCCCGGTTCGAACTCAAACCGGCAACCATCGGCGTCTTCATCGCCATCGTCTACATCGCGGCCGTGCTGTTCGGCCTGGGCGTGCTGCTCCGCTGCGCCTGGCGGCGCCGCGTGTCGAATCTGGACGCCACGCTGATCTTCATCTGGCTCAACGTCATGTATGTCAGCGTCATCGGCAACATGTTCGAAATCGACGAAAACCAGCGCTTTCGCTTTGCCATCAACCCGCTGATCATACTACTGGCCATCGCGGGCACGCGGCGTGCACTGGCCTGGTTGCGACGCCCGTAAACTGGACTTTTTTATCCACAGATTTCACAGATTACGCAGATTTTCAAAAGCGCACGCCAGGACCGATTTTTTGGTGGCAATAGCCGTTTTCCGTGCCACCGCCGGGGCATTTTTTCCGCAGATCGACACAGATCCACGCAGATCGGAAGACCGATCTGTCAGTGATCGAGTCCAGAGCTAAACAGGTGCTCACAGCTCGCCGAGCGGTGTCTTTTAATCTGTGCAATCTGCATAATCTGTGGATAGACCTGCCTTCCGGACAGCCCCAGAAAACTGAACTTTTATCCGCAGATTACACAGATTGCGCAGATTTTTTAAAGTGGACTCGGGGGCGGCTTTTTATCGGTAGCGATAGCTGCGTTCCGTGCCCCTGCCGGGGCACGTTTTTTTTCCGCAGATCAACGCGGATCGACGCAGATCAGAAGACAGATCCGTCAGTGATCGGGTGCGAAGCCAACGTCACATGCGGCGCTCACCGGACGACCTGTTTCAATCGGCGTAATCTGTGGATAGGCCTGTCTTCCGGACAGCCCCTGAAACCTGAACTTCTATCCGCAGATTACGCAGATTACGCAGATTACGCAGATTACGCAGATTTTTTAAAGTGGACTCGCGGTCGGCTTTTTATCGGTAGCGATAGCTGCGTTCCGTGCCGGTGCCGGGGCATGTTTTCCGCAGATCGACACAGATCCACGCAGATCAGAAGACCGACCTGTCAGTGATCGAGTGCCGAGCTAAACGGGCACTCACAGCTCACCGAGCCCTGTCTTTCAATCTGTGCAATCGGCGTAATCTGTGGATAGACCTGTCTGCCGGACAGCCCCTGAAACCTGAACTTCTATCCGCAGATTACACAGAGTACGCAGATTTTTTAAAGCAGACGCCAGGACTGTTGTTTTCAGTGGAAATAGTCGTTTGCACGCCGCTACCTGGGCATATTTTTTCCGCAGATCGACCCGGATCGACACAGATCAGAAGACGGGCTTGCATGCGACAGGTCGGGAAGCCAACCGCACACTCGGCGCTCACCGTACGACCTCTTTCAATCTGCGTACTCTGTGGGTAGACCTGTCTTCCGGACCGCAGAATACAAACAACCCGGAAAGCAAATACATCCGCCGTTTCAAATATCTGCGTCGATCGGCGTCGATCTGCGGATAAATGTTTTCAGAAACCGCCCCCGTGTCACCCGCCAGCACGCCATGCACACGGGCGCCGGTGGCAATAGCCGTTTCCGTGCCGCTATCTGGGCATATATTTTCCGCAGATCGACACAGATCCACGCAGATCAGAACACCGATCTGTCAGTGATCGAGTGCCGAGCTAAACGGGCACTCACAGCTCACCGAGCCGTGTCTTTTAATCTGCGCAATCGGCGTAATCTGTGGATAGACCTGTCTTCCGGACCGACCCCCGGGAACTGAACTTTTGATCCACAGATTGCACAGATTACGCAGATTTTTGAAAACGGACATCAGTACGGGTGTTTTCGGTGGCAATAGCGGTTTCCGCGCCGCCGCCGGGGCGTTTTTTCCGCAGATCGACGCAGATTCACGCAGATCATAAGACCGGCTTGTATGTGACATGGCGGAAAGCCAACCGCACACTGGGCGCTCACCGGGCCACCTCTTTCACTCTGTGCAATCGGCGTCATCTGTGGATAAACCCGTCTTCCGGGCTGCACCTCGTGGCTGAACCTTTCCTCCGGAGATACAATCGAATACGCAAACCCGAAAAGCAAATATATCCACTATTTAAAAGATCTGCGCTGATCTGCGTCGATCTGCGGATAAATATTTTCAGGCGCCAGGCGCCATGTCCGCCTCATGCGCTGATCCATGCTGATCGTAAGACCGGCTTGCAAGTGACCGAGTGCCGAGCCAGACGGACTCTGGGCGCTCGACCGGAGAACCTCTTTCAATCGGCGCAATCGGCGTCATCTGTGGATAGACCTGCCTTCCCGACCGCCGAATACATAAAGACCGGAAAGTGAATAAATCCACCATTTCAAATGGTCTGCGTCGATCTGCGGACAGACTTATCTTCCGGATCAGCTCAGGCGCGCCGCCCCGGGACTATGTTTGATTTGCCGGGCGGACGCTGCTATCCCGCTCCGCCGAGACTCGAGGGCCCCGGCTGGCCTAGCCGCGCGAGATCGCGCACGGCGACGGTGAGATGCTCCTGCGCCGGCTGTTCGATCGCCTGCAGTTCGGCCAGGCGTGCGCTGACGAAAGCCATGGTGTGTTCGCGCGCCGCACACCACTCGGCCAGCGGATCGTCGCCCTCCGTCGCCAGCACCTGGTCGACCAGGCGCTGGTGGATCAGATAGCTGTCGCTGCGCAGGCTGGTCCGGGCCAGATCCTGCCAGCGGCCGTTGGCAGGCAACTGGTGGATCGCTTCCTGCAGCCACGGCACGCCGAGGGCGTCGCCCAGGCGATAGTAGATATCCGCGACTTCGGCCACGGCCCGCGCGCGGCGCTCGGCCAGCGAGACGATATCCATGATGCCGCCGCCGACATCGGCCGACGCGATACGGCGCGCCAGTTCCTCGTCCACGCCGATCGCCTGCCAGTCCGCCAGGGTGCTTTCCCAACGCTGGGCGTAGCTGCCCACGAGCCGGTCCGCGAGCCCGGCCAGCAAATGCCGGGCGCCGGATTGATAACGGGTGATCAGATCGGAGATGTTGTAGCCGGTGTCGGTACTCGTGAGCCACCAGTTCATCGCATGCTTGAGCAGGCCGATGACGATACGGTGCGCCCGGTACTGCTCGGCCGCCGGAATGACGTTGTCCAGCGCCTCGATGGCGTTGAACAGCGTTTCCCCCTCGAGCCAGCCTTCGGCCAGCACGTAACCGCGGACCGCGGCTTCCATGCGTGCACCAAAGCCCGCCGGCAGGCGTTGCGCGGTGGCGATACCGAGCCGGTCGACCATCTGGTTCGTGACCAGGGTGGCAATCAACTCGCGCTTGAGGCGATGCTCGGTGACCGCTTCCGGAAAGCGCTCGACCAGCCGCGGCGGGAAGCCGTCGGTCAGCCAACTCTCCATCCAGGGGTCATCGGCAAGCCCGCCCTCGATGGCGGCCGCCGACAGCGTGAGCTTGTTGTAGGAAATAAGCACCGACAGCTCGGGACGGGTCAGGCCGGCGCGTTCGCGCCGCCGGGCCTCGATGGTCTCGTCGTCGGGCAGGCCTTCCAGGCGTCGATCCAGCCGGCCATCGCGCTCCAGTGCACGCATGAAGCTGATCTGCTCGTCGAAACGCGCCACGCTCTGGGTTTCCA
The DNA here is from genome assembly GCF_052044155.1 of Salinisphaera sp. SWV1. Classification (NCBI taxonomy): domain Bacteria; kingdom Pseudomonadati; phylum Pseudomonadota; class Gammaproteobacteria; order Salinisphaerales; family Salinisphaeraceae; genus Salinisphaera; species Salinisphaera sp. SWV1. Next base: position 143,954 of record NZ_JBQDYE010000004.1, on the reverse strand, counting down.
TCAGACTGATCTGCTGGGTCTGCAGATAATTGGTGCGTAGCACGAGAGCGATCACCGAAGGCGTCATTTCCGCCAGCAGCGCGTTGCGCGCCTCGCGGTCGATGCGGCCGGCCGCTTCCACCGTGCCCAGCGCGATCTTGATGTTGACCTCCATATCGGAGGAGTCCACGCCGCCGGAATTGTCGATGGCATCGGTGTTGAGCTTGCCGCCGTTCAGCGCGTATTCGATACGCCCTGCCTGGGTCAGCCCCAGGTTGCCGCCCTCGCCGACCACACGCGCCCGCAGTTCGCGGCCATCGACGCGCAGCGTGTCGTTGGCGCGATCGCCGACCTCGGTATGCGACTGGGTACTGGCCTTGACGTAGGTACCGATACCGCCATTCCACAGGAGGTCGACCGGCGCCTTGAGGATGGCGTTGATCAGATCGTCCGGCGCCATTCGCCGCGATTCGATGGCGAGTGCGACCCGGGCTTCGTCCGACAGATCGATCGTCTTCGCCGAACGGTCGAAAACGCCGCCGCCGCGCGAGATCAGGCGTTCATCGTAATCGCGCCAGCCCGACGCCGGACCGGCGAACAGGCGCTTGCGCTCCGCATAGGCCGCCGCGATGTCCGGGTCCGGGTCGATGAAGATATGCAGATGGTTGAACGCAGCGATCAGGCGGGTCTGTTCGGAGGCCAGCATGCCGTTGCCGAATACATCGCCGCCCATGTCGCCGATCGCCACCACCGAAAACGGCTCGCTCTGGATATCGCGTCCCATTTCGCGGAAATGGCGCTTGACGCCTTCCCAGGCGCCACGAGCGGTAATTCCCATCACCTTGTGGTCGTAGCCGGCGGAGCCGCCGGAGGCGAAGGCGTCGTCGAGCCAGAAACCGTACTCCGCCGACAGCGAATTCGCGATGTCGGAGAACGTGGCCGTGCCCTTGTCGGCCGCCACCACCAGATACGGATCGTCGCCGTCGCGCGCGATCACGCGTTCCGGCTTCACCACGCCGTCGCCGACGCGATTGTCGGTGATGTCGAGCAGACCGCGGATGAATATCTTGTAGGCGGAGATGCCGCGCGCCTGGCGCGCCTCGCGCGATTCGTCCGCGACCCCGTACTTGGCCACGAACCCGCCCTTGGCCCCGACCGGTACGATCACCGCGTTCTTGACCATCTGTGCCTTCATCAGCCCGAGCACTTCGGTGCGGAAGTCCTCGCGCCGGTCCGACCAGCGCAGTCCGCCGCGCGCCACCGGGCCGCCACGCAAATGGACGCCCTCGACGCTCGGGGCATAGACGAACGTCTCCACCCAGGGCCGCGGCTGCGGCAACTCCACCAGTTCGCTGGGATCGAGCTTGATCGAGACATGCGCCTTGGGCGCACCGGCCGCATCGCGCTGGAAATAATTCGTGCGCAGCGTGGCGATAACCACGCCGTAGAAGGCCCGCAGCACGCGGTCGGCGTCGAGGCTGGCGATTTCATCCAGTTCGGCCTCGATAGTGGCCCGGGCCTCGTCCTCGCCGCTGATCACACGGCTTCGATCCGGATCGAAGCGGGCTTCGAAAAGATCGATCAAGGCGCGGACCAGGGCCGCATGCTCGGCCAGCCGGTCGCCGATATAGACCGGCGAGAACGGCAGTTCGGTCTGCAGCAGATAGCGTGTGATGGCGCGGACCAGCACCACCTGACGCGGGGTGAACCCGGCATCGATGATCAGGCCGTTGAGCCCGTCGTCCTCGGCGGTGCCGGCCATGATCTGGTGAAACGCTTCGGCCAGATTGTCGCGGCAGGTGGGATCGGACAGTGCCTCGCCGTGGCCATGCCGGGCCTCGAACTCGTGGATCCATTGCACACTCTGGCCGATGCGCGCCACGCGATACGGGTGCTGGGTGAGCACCGACAGACCGAAGTGCTCGAATACCGGCAGCACGCGTGACAACGGCAGGTCGTCGCCATGGCCGTAAAGTTTGACCGTGAGCACGTCGCCCTCGGGCGCCATGGCGCGCAGCACCGGCTGGCTGTTGTCGTCCATCGCCGCCAGCACCTGGGCATCCGCCACCGCCGTGGCGGCATCGAAGCGCTCGCGATAAGCCGCGTCGAAGGCATGCGCATAGGCCGGCAACGACACCCCGGCCTCGCGCGCGGCCGCGGCGACCCGATCGGGCCAGCCACGCGTGACGGCGATCAACGCCTGTTCCAGCGCGCGCACATCGACCGGCTCGGTCGCCTGCCCGGTGGCAATCTGGTAATGCAGGCGCACTACGGCCCCGCGCAGGAACTCGGCATCGACATCCTGGCATTCACCGTTGAGATGACGCTCCAGCTCGGACCGGATCTGACTGCGCAGCGCCACGGTGTAGCGTTCCCGCGGGACATACACGATCGCGGCAAAGAAACGCCGGTAGCGATCGCGGCGCAGGAACAGGCGCAGCGGTTCGGTCTCGCGCATGTTGAGCACGCCGATGACGGTGTCATACAGCTCGTTCTCGCCGGTCTGGAACAGCTCGTCCCGCGGGAAGGTTTCCAGGATGTAGCGCAGATTCTTGGCGGCATGCGAGCGCGGGCGCAGCGCCGCGCGTGCCATGACGTGCGAGATCTTGTGCCGCAGCACCGGGATGTCGCGCGGGCTGGCGCGATAGGCATCGCCCGAGAACATGCCCAGAAACCGATGCGCGCCGATCACGTTGCCGGTGGCATCCAGCCGCTTGATGGCCACCACGTCCATCGTATCGGCATGATGAATCCAGGAATGCTGGTTGGCCTTGGTGATCACCAGCAGCCGCGACGACTGGGTGTATTCGTCGAGCACGTCGGCCGGCGCGACATAGCCCTCGGGGTCGATACCGGGCCGGTCCTCGCGCAGCAGGCCGAGCCCGGTGTCGGGCACGTCGGCCATGACGTCGGCCCCGTTCTCGTCCGTCTCGATCACCCGGCAGCGATAACCCAGCAGCGTGAAATGATCATCCGCCAGCCACGATACGAACGCCTGGGTTTCGGTACGTTCGTCGCGGTCAACCCCGCCGGCGGCGCGGTCGAGCTCGCTGACCACCGCCTGCAGGCGACGCCGCATGGGCTGCCAGTCCGCCACCACACAGGCCAGATCGGCGAGACTGGACTTCACCTGTTCGATCAGCGCATCGCCGTCGAGGCCGGCGGGTGCCGCGAACTCGATGCGGATCAGCGATTCCTCCGGCCCCGCGGGGAGATCCGTACCGGCGGCGCCGACCTCGATGAGCTCACCGTCGCCATCGCGCTCGACACGCACCACCGGATGCATCATCCAGTCGATCTCGGCGCCCCTACCACGGACGGCCAGGCTGACCGTGTCGACCAGAAAGGCCATGTCGTCGACCACGGTGAGCAGCGCCAGATCACAGTCGCTGCGGGCATCGTCGATGGTCTCGAGCGCCACGCGATACTCGCCACGCTTGCGCGGCTGGCACAGCAGCGCGAAGTGATGCCGCAACGCATCGTAGAGATGCGCGACCGAGCGCACCCGCAGCGCATCCGCCGGCACCCCCGCCAGACAGGTCTCGACGAAGGCGATCATCAGTTCGGGGCGCTCGAGCGTCGAGTCCTCGCCCACACAGGCACGAACTTCGGCGATCACAGCGGCGGTCTGGCTATTCATTGAGGGTCGGCATCACGGATCGTGAGGAGGACGTTACGCCCGCCACACCCGGCTCGACAAGCCTTGCGCATGCGGGCGTCGACTACCTGACACCGGGACCGCGCCGGCATGCGATTTTCCGGGCCCGACGATCCCGGGCCGACCCCGGTGGCGCGCCGGTCAGCGCGCCGGGGCGGTGCTGTCGCCCTGGGTGTCGGGCGCCGCCGCCTGGAAGGCGCCGAGCGCCATGCAGGCGCGGTAGATGCGACGGATGATCGGATAGGCGCCGAGGTTCACGTCATAGCGCTCGGCCATCGACACCTGCGGTACCAGGCAGACATCCGCCAGACTCGGCCGCGCGGTGAAGCAAAAACTGTGATTACCGGCCGGTTGCTCGGCGAGCAACGATTCCATCGGCCCGAACGCGGCATGAATCCAGTGTTCGAACCAGGCCCGGCGCCGATCGTAGGGCACATCCATTTCGTCGCGCAGATAGCGCAGCACGCGCAGGTTATTCAGCGGATGCGTATCGGCGATCGCGATCTGGGCGAACGACCGGATACGCGCGCGCAGGGCGATATCGCCGTGCAGCAACGGCCGCTCCGGATAGCGTTCCTCCAGATACTCCAGAATCGCCGACGACTGCGAGATGATCAGATCGTCCTCGACCCACAGCGCCGGGATCAGGCCCTGCGGGTTGATTTCCAGATACGGTCGGCGTTCATCGCTGCTGCCGTCCAGACCCGTGAAAATGGACTGGAAGGCCACACCTTTATAATTGAGCGCGATACGCACGCGATGAGCCGAAACACTGCGGTGGTGCGTGAACAACTTGAGCATGAACTGACCGGGCACGTGATTTGCCTTGCAAGTCTACGGTCCATGCCGGAGATTTGAAATGGAACGACACATGATCGCCGATCCCGAATCAAACGCGGTGGAACACAGCGAACGCAACGTGCTGCTGATCACCTACGTGCTGTACGGGCTCGGCTGCTTTTTCTTCGTGACCGCCGTCGCCGGCGTGATCGTCAATCACATCAAGATGGGCGAGCTGGCCCGCGGTGGCATGGCCTGGACGCATCATCGCTGGCTGATGCGCACGTTCTGGTTCACGATCCTGTGGAGCCTGATCTGCCTGGCGCTCGCGCCGTTCGTGGTGGGGTTCATCGGCTACGGCGTACTCTGGCTGTGGTGTTTCTATCGGTTCATCCGCGGTGTGGTCACCTTCGCCGACCGCCGCGCCATGCCGTTCTGAGCTGGCCCCCCGCCCCGAGGCGCGCCGCCGCCCAACCCGGCGAGCTACGGGCCGATCGTCTGCAGCGCGATCGCGGCCGCCGCGGCGCGCGTCTCCACCCCGAGCTTCGGAAAAATGTGCTCGAGATGCTTGTTTACCGTTCGCGGTTTCATGTCGAGGATCTCGGCGATGTCGCGGTTGGTCTTGCCGCGCGAGATCCAGAGCAGTACCTCGGCCTGGCGTCGTGTCAGGCCGAAACGGGCGACGAAATCGTCGATCGCGGCCTGGTCGTCGAACTCGACCAGCGTGAGAATCGCCCCGCCCTGCTCGGCCGGACCGGCGTAACGAATCGATAGCCGACCCAGTTCGCGCGTGACCTCGTACGGCCTGGACACGGATTCCGCCTGTTCCAGCCAGCGCAGCAGACCGAACGGCAGTCGACCGTCGATGTCGACATCGAAATAGCGCCGCAGGAGTTGCACGGCGCGCGAACTGTGCCAGCGGATACCGCCGTCGGCGGCGGTGATCAACGCCGCGCGGCCCCCCGCGTTGACCACCATGTCGGCCTGGCGTTGTAAGCGGATGCGCTTGAGATGCGCCTCGATGCGAACGCGTATTTCATCGGGTTTGAGCGGCTTGGTGACGTAATCGATGCCGCCGGCGCGAAAACCGCGCACGATGCTGTCGCTGTCGGTCAGCCCGGTCATGAAGATCACGGCCATTCCGGCCAGCGCGGTATCGCTCGTGATACGCCGGCAGACCTCGAAGCCATCCATTCCCGGCATGCGCGCGTCCAGCAGCACGATATCGGGCGTGATCAGGCGGGCCCGTTCCAGCGCCGAATGGCCATCGATCGCGGCGATCACGGTATAGCCGTCGCGCCCGAGCACTTCGGATACGAGCGCCAGCGTATCCGGATGATCGTCGACCACCAGCACCACACCCCGTATCCGAGGGGCATCGGACGCCGGATCCGGCTCATGGTGCGACATGACGTCATTGGCTACGACCATGGCGTACTCATCCCTTTCAGTCCTGCGCCGCGCGCGCCCGGCTTGCGTCGGCCAGGCGGCGCAGGCGTATCAATTCGTGCCGGCGCGCGGCGTCACGCAGATCGGCCAGCTGCGGCGCATATTGCGGGTGCGCGGTCTCGATCGCGGTAATTTCGGCGAGGACGCCCGCCATGTGCCCGATATCGATAGCGCTCGTCAGCCGCCGGGCCAGTTGGGCCGGCAACGGATGGGCCTGGTTCGACGACAGCCCGTCGATCGCGCCGGTTCGAGTGGTCGTGCGTGTCGGCACATCGGGCGTCGCACCGGCCTCGCGTCGCTGCCATTGCAGATGCAATAACTCTGCCAGCCGATCGAAAAGCTCGGCGAGATTGATCGGTTTGGCCAGAAACGCGTCACAGCCGGCCATACGACTGCGCGCGATGTTATCGGCATAGGCATTGGCCGAAACCACCAGCACGGGCGCGGCGCTCAGGTGCCGCTCGCGAATCATGCGGGCCGTCTCGAAACCGTCCATGCCCGGCATGGCGACGTCCATGAGGATCAAATCGGTGCGCTTGGTGGCCAACCAATGGAGCGCATCGGCACCATCCGCGCACTCATTCAGTGCAAAACCCAGCGGCTCGAGCGCGGCACGCAAAATGCCGCGCTGATCCGCTCGGTCATCGACCACCAGCAGGTGCCGCCGCGCGCCCGCGTAGCCGACGATCGGCTGCGCGGGCGCGCGCTCGCCGGCCGGGCGCGCGCAATTGGGCAAAAACACACGCAGCGCGAAGCGCGAACCGTTGGGCGCGTTCGCGCTTACCGTCAGATCGCCGCCCATCAACTGGGTCAGCAAGCGGCAAATGGTCAGGCCGAGCCCCGCACCCACGCCGCCGTCGCCGCCCTGGGCCACGCGCTCGAACGGCAGGAATATCTGCTCGCGTTTGTCGGACGCAATGCCCGGCCCCGTGTCGATAATCTCGAATGCCGCCACTTCCGAGGCGTAGTTCACGCGCACACACACGTCCCCGGTGCGCGTGAAACGAATCGCGTTGCCGATCAGATTGATCAGGATCTGACGCAGCCGTTGCAGGTCTCCGCGCACCGTGTCCGGCACCCGCTGCGAGGTTTCGATGGAAAAATCCAGGCCCTTGGCGAGCGCCTGCGGCGCGAACATGGCATCCAGCTGATCGAGCAATGCGGGCATATCGATCTCGCCGACATGCAGCGATATACGTCCGGCTTCGATACGGGCAATGTCCAGCAGGCCATCCACCAGGGCAAGCAGATGCTCGCCGCTCCGCTGGATGGTGGCGAGCTTGTCGGCATGCGCGGGCGCCATGTCGGGCTCGCGCATCAACAGCTGGGTATAGCCCAGCACGTTGTTCAGCGGGGTGCGCAGTTCGTGGCTCAATCCGGATACGTAACGGCTCTTGGCGCGGTTGGCCGACTCGGCCTCGGCTTTGGCCCGCGCCAGCTTGGCATCCGTCCGTTTGTGTGCCGCGACCTCGCGCATCAGTAACCGAGTCTGGCGCGAGGACTCGTGCTGCGCCACGTTGCGCGCCTCGCGCGCCAGGACCAGCCACCAGGCCAGGATGCCGACCGGCACCAGCATCAGGAAAAAAGTGCGCAGGAAGATCGCCCACAAGTGATGGCGCTCGGCGCTGTCCACCAGCGGTGTGATCTGGCTATAGACCGCGACCAGTGCGCCCACGAGCACGACCGACAACGCCACCAGCACCACGCCGTAGCGCGCCAGCCGCGTATACAGATGCGGCATCAAGGCGCTCGGCAGCACGCGTTGCAACAGCCCGTCGAGCTGGGCAGCGGCATGCGCACGCGGCCGGCAGCGGTCGCCGCAGCGCATGTCGAGACTGCAGCACAGCGAGCAGATGGGCCCGGCATAGGCCGGGCAAGCGGCCATATCGTCGGTCTCGAAGCGGTTGTTGCATAGCACGCAGCGCGCATGCCGGGTGCCATCATCCGCGAGTTGTGCCGCGGCGGCGGGCGAGCGCGCGAGATAGAACCGGCCGCCGGTGAGCCAGGCGATCACGGGTGCCGTGAGGAAAGCGCCGACAAGCGCGATCGCCGGCGCCGCGGCACGGCCGGCCACGCCGAAAACACCACCGTAGGCAGCCAGCGAGACCGCGCTCGCCAGAAGAAACGCCCCGATCCCGACCGGGTTCACGTCGTACAGATGGGCGCGCTTGAACTCGATGCCCGGTGGCGACAGACCGAGCGGCTTGTTGATCATCAGGTCCGCCGCCAGGGCGCCGAACCAGGCCGCCGCCACGTTGGCATACAGCCCGAGCACACGCTCGATCGCGTGGAATACGCCCATTTCCAGAAGAATAAGGGCGATGAGCACGTTGAAGACCAGCCACACCACGCGTCCGGGATGGCTGCGGGTCACCCGGGCGAAGAAATTGGACCACGCCAGCGAACCGGCATAGGCATTGGTCACGTTGATCTTGACCTGCGAGACGATCACGAACAGCACCGTCGCCGCCATCGCGAGGCCCGGCGACGAGAACACATAACCGTAAGCCACGTCGTACATATGAGTCGGTTCGGTCGCGCGCACATACGGCAACTGCTGCTGCAGGGCGAGAAACGCCAACAGCGCCCCGCCGAACATCTTCAGGCCACCGAGCACCACCCAACCCGGCCCCGCACCGATCACCGCCGCCCACCAGCGAATCCGGTTGCCCGGGCCGCGTTCGGGCAGAAAGCGCAGATAGTCGACCTGCTCGCCGATCTGCCCGATCAGCGCCAGCGCGATCCCGCAGGCCGAACCGAAGGCGATCCAGTCGAACGAGCCCGAGGCCTGCTGCCCGATATAGCGTTGAAACGCCGAGAAGGCCGACGGCTGACGCACGGCGATGAACACATAGGGCAGCACCAGCAGGGTCAGCCACAGCGGCTGGGTGAACCACTGCAAACGGTTGATCGCGGTGATGCCGAAGGTCACCAGCGGAATGATCGCCAGCGCGCTGATCAGATAGGCCAGCGGCAGCGTGATATCGAAATACAGCGATAGCGCCTGACCCATGATCGTCGCTTCGAGCGCGAAGAACAGAAAGGTGAAGCTGGCGTAGATCAACGAAGTGAGCGTGGAGCCGAGATAGCCGAAGCCGGCGCCGCGGGTCAGCAGGTCGATGTCCACGCCGTAGCGCGCCGCCGTATAGCTGATGGGCAGGCCGACGACGAAAATCGCGATACAGACCACGACGATCGCCCAGGCCGTGTTGACGAACCCGTAGCGCAGCATGAGCACGGCCCCGATCGCCTCCAGCACCAGAAACGAGATGCCGCCCAGGGCCGTATTGGCGATGCGCAATTCCGACCATTTGCGAAACGAGCGCGCCGTGAAGCGCAGCGCGTAGTCCTCGAGCGTCTCATCGCCCACCCAACGATTGTAGGCCCGGCGGATCTTGACGACGCGTTGGGGCCCCCTGGACATGTTGTGCCACCCCGGCTGCGGCCGATCGAACGAGTTTCGATCGTACCGTCCCGATCCTGCAGGAAACGCGCCAACCACTACGTCGAATGACGTAGGCCACTGCGTTGATCGGCGTATATGCCGGCCCCGTCGCTTGCGCCAGTCTCGATACCGAGCCGGGTGCTCGATCAGCGCGCCCGGCGTTCACGGAACAAACGACGCAAACCGCCGACACCGGAGCGAGCGACCGGCAACGCCCAGCCGCACCGGGCCGGCCGCGGTCGCGTCACAACACCGGCGGGCTCGGCACGACGCCGCCGGCAACTCGGGTCGACATCAACGGAGACGATAATGAGTAGCGTGGTAAACGAAGGCGGGCGCAATCGCACCTTCAACAAATGGGTGAGCAACCCGGTGCTGGAAGACTATTCGCTGCGTTATGCGCCGAAATCCTTCCGTACCTGGTCGGAATACGCGGTGGCGACCGCAGCCCTCGGCGGCATCGCCTATATGGCCGATCAAGCCATCGGCGGTTCGCTGGCGGTGCAGTTCGGCTTCATGAACGCATTCTGGGGCATTTTCGCGGCCGCTATCATCATCTTTCTGACCGGCATTCCGATCGCCTATTACTCGGCGCGCTATAACGTCGACGTCGACCTGCTCACCCGCGGCGCCGGCTTCGGCTATCTCGGCTCGACCATCACCTCGGTCATTTACGCCAGCTTCACCTTCATATTCTTCGCCCTCGAAGGCTCGATCATGGGCCAGGCGCTGAATCTGTATTTCGGCATCCCGCTGGCGATCGGCTATCTGCTGGGGGCGATCGTGATCATCCCGCTGGTGGTGTTCGGCATGAGTCTGTTGTCGAAGCTGCAGATGTGGACCCAGCCGATCTGGCTGATCCTGCTGTTCACCCCGCCGATCGCGGTGCTGTTCGGCAAGCCGCATGCGATCGCCGACTGGGTGCACTTCGGCGGCAACTCGCCGAGCCACGCCGGCTTCGATCCGTTGCTGTTCGGTACCGCGGCCGGCATCGCGCTGTCGCTGATCGCCCAGATCGGCGAGCAGGCGGATTATCTGCGCTTCATGCCGGACAAGACCCGCGCCAACCGCGGCAAGTGGTGGTTCGCGGTGCTGGCCGCCGGCCCGGGCTGGGTGATTCTGGGCGCGCTCAAGCAGTGGATGGGCTCGTTCTTCGCTTCGGTGTCGGTGGCCAACGGTACGTCGCTGGCCCAGGCCGACCAGCCGATCCATATGTATGTGTCGGGCTTCAGCTATATGTTCTCGAGCCCGTTCGTGGCCCTGTCGATCGCGACCTTCTTCGTGCTGCTGTCGCAGGTCAAGATCAATGTCACCAACGCCTACTCGGGCTCACTGTCCTGGTCGAACTTCTTCTCGCGCATTCTGCACAGCCATCCGGGCCGTGTGGTCTATGTGTTCTTCAACGTCGGCATCGCGCTGGCGCTGATGGAAGCCAACATGTTCGCCGTGCTGGGCCATATCCTCGGCTTTTATTCCAACGTGGCGGTGGCCTGGATCGGGGCGGTGACCGCGGATCTGGTCATCAACAAGCCGATCCTGAAGCTCAGCCCGTCCTATATCGAGTTCAAGCGCGCGCATCTGTACAACTTCAACCCGGTGGGCTTCGGCTCGATGATGTTCGCCTCGGTGATCTCGGTGATTGCCTTCTTCGGCTACTTCGGCGCCTATGCCCAGTCCTACTCCTGCTTCATCGCGCTGGGCCTGGCGTTCATCGCCTCGCCGATCGTGTGCCTGATCACCCAGGGCAAGTACTACCTGGCGCGCACCTCCGAAAAAGAGCTGCGCGAGCATGAGCATGCCTCGATGATCGCCTGCATCTCCTGCGAGTACGAATACGAGAAGAAGGACATGGTGTATTGCCCGTTCCACACCGGCCCGATCTGCTCGCTGTGCTGCTCGCTGGAAGGCGCCTGCCACGACGTGTGCAAGGAAGAGCCGGCCGCGGCCACCGCCCGCGCGCAGGCTGCCTAGGTTGGCCGGGCCGCCGGCCGCATGCGCCGGCGGCCCGACCCTCCCCCTATTCTTCTTATCGCAGGAAACTGACCCATGACCGATACCCTGATCAAGGTCGATCTCGATACCCACGCCACCCACAACCCGCAGACCCACAACCGCTGGCATCCCGACATCCCGATGGCCTGCTGGGTGAGCCCGGGCGACGATTTCATTCTGGAGACCTACGACTGGACCTCGGGCGCGATCGCCAACAACGACGACGCGTCTGACGTGCGCGACGTCGATCTGTCCACGGTGCATTACTTGTCCGGCCCGGTCGGTGTGAAAGGCGCCGAAGCCGGCGACCTGCTGGTGGTCGATCTGCTCGACATCGGCGCGCTCAAGGGCGCCGAATGGGGCTTCAACGGCTTTTTCTCGAAACAGAACGGCGGCGGATTCCTGACCGATCACTTCCCCTACGCCCAGAAGTCGATCTGGGATTTTCACGGCCTGTACACCACCTCGCGCCACGTGCCGGGAGTGCGCTTCGCCGGCCTCGTCCACCCGGGGCTGATCGGCTGCCTGCCCAGCCAGGAATTGCTCGACACCTGGAACAAACGCGAAGCCGACCTGATCGCGACGGATCCGGACCGCGTCCCGCCGCTGGCCAATCCGCCGGCGCCGGCCACCGCCCATATGGGCGCCCTGACCGGTGACGCACGCGCGAAGGCCGCCGCCGAGGGCGCACGCACGGTACCGCCCCGCGAACACGGCGGCAACGTCGACATCAAGGATCTGTCGCGCGGCTCGAAGATCTATTTCCCGGTCTATGTCGACGGCGGCGGCCTGTCGGTGGGCGATCTGCACTTCAGCCAGGGCGACGGCGAAATCACCTTCTGCGGCGCGATCGAAATGGCCGGCGGCTGGGTGCACATGAAGGTCGAGCTGATCAAGAACGGCATGGCCAAGTACGGCATCAAGTCGCCGATCTTCAAGCCCAGCCCGATCACCCCGAACTACCAGGACTACCTGATCTTCGAGGGCATCTCGGTCGACGAAACCGGGCAGCAGCACTATCTGGACGTCAACGTCGCCTACCGCCAGGCCTGTCTGAACGCGATCGAGTATATGACCCGGTTCGGCTATTCGCGCGCCCAGGCGCATTCGATTCTGGGCGTCGCCCCCGTTCAGGGCCATATCAGCGGCGTGGTCGATATTCCCAATGCCTGCGCCACGCTCTGGCTGCCGCAGGAGATCTTCGAGTTCGATATCAGCCCCGGCGCCGATGGACCGACAAGACACCTGGACGGATCGGTGGACATGCCGATCGCATACGACGAATAGGCCGGCCATGCCGATCTACGAATTCGACTGTCCCGACTGCGGCGGTTTTTCGGCGATGCGGCCCATGGCCGAGTCGCAGGCACCCGGCGACTGCCCGCACTGCGGCAGCGCGTCGCGCCGGGTGATTCTCTCAGCGCCAGCCGTCTCACGCGTATCCAAGGCCACCCGCGTGGCGCACGAAACCAACGCGCGCAGTGCGCATTCACCGCATACATCAGCCACCTACGGCGGTGGCCATCCGGCTGGCTGCGGCTGCTGCTCGCCAGCCCCCCGGCCGGCCGGGTCGACGCCGCCCACCCGGACCCGAACCGGTCATCGCCCGTGGATGATCAGCCACTGATCGGGCCATCAACACCCCAGCCATGCGCGACTCGCTACGCGCTCTGACGGAGAATAAACATGAGACACGGAGATATTTCCAGCAGCGCCGACACCGTCGGCGTCGCAGTGGTCAACTACAAAATGCCGCGCTTGCATACCCGCGACCAGGTCGCGGCCAACGCGCGCCACATCGCCGAAATGATTCAGGGCATGAAAACCGGCCTGCCGGGCATGGATCTGGTCATCTTCCCCGAATACTCGACCCAGGGGATCATGTACGACCGCGACGAAATGATGGCCACCGCCGCGCCGATTCCGGGCGACGAAACCGAGATCTTCGCCGCGGCCTGCCGCGCGGCCGACACCTGGGGCGTGTTCTCGATCACCGGCGAACGCCACGAGGCCCATCCCGACAAATCGCCCTACAACACGCTGATTCTGATCGACAACAAAGGCGCGATCGTCCAGAAGTATCGGAAATGCATTCCCTGGTGTCCGATCGAGGGTTGGTATCCGGGCGACGACACCTATGTCTGCGAGGGGCCGAAGGGCCTCAGGATCAGCCTGATCATCTGCGATGACGGCAACTACCCGGAAATCTGGCGCGACTGTGCCATGAAGGGCGCGGAGCTGATCATTCGTTGCCAGGGCTATATGTACCCGGCCAAGGAACAGCAGATCATGATGTCCAAGTGCATGGCGTGGGCCAACAATTCCTATGTGGCCGTGGCCAATGCCGCCGGCTTCGACGGCGTGTACTCCTACTTCGGCCATTCCGCGATCATCGGCTTCGACGGCCGCACCCTCGGCGAATGCGGTACCGAGGAAAACGGCATTCAGTATGCCCAGCTGTCGGTGTCGGCGATTCGCGACGCCCGCGCGAACGACCAGTCCCAGAACCATTTATTCAAACTGCTGCACCGCGGCTATACCGGTATTCATGATTCCGGCGACGGCGACCACGGCGTGGCGGAATGCCCCTTCACCTTCTATCGCGACTGGATCAACGATCCGAACGCCACGCAACAGCGCGTCGAAGCGCTGACGCGCCCGGCGGTCGGCACCGATCAGTGCCCGGTCAAGGATCTGCCCACCACCGGGCGCACCGGCACCGATGGCTGAACCGGCCGTCCGCTCGGGCGGCATCCCGGCCGGGCCGCTGCCCCTGAGCCGCACCCAACGACTGGATCGGCAGACCAACCGGGCGGGCGTGCAAGCACCCGCCCGAGGCATCGGCCACAGTGGCCTTTTGACCGCGACTGCAGCCAGCCCGAGCACCGGGCGACGGCTATGGTACCGTCGTGATAACACTCGAAGCAGCCGATCCCGGGCCGGCCGATAGGTTTCGGCGATGCCCGGTCGTCTTACGCCGGGAGGTTTTGCTTGTCGCAATCGACGGCCAGTCCACGACATCTTCAGGCCCGCTACGTCGATGATTTCGAGCAGACGCTTGAGCGGCTGTCTACGGCGCCTTCGTTTTCCAAATTCACGCATCAAATCCGGTTGCTGGGCCGCGCTCAGAAGTTGCTGCGCGACCCCGAGGGGGTCGAAGCCCTGTACTCGTTCGCCCCGCGGTTCGACGCGGCCGGGGTTTTTCTGGGCGGCGACTGGCTGGAGCCGGGGCAACTCGAGCCGGCCCTGGCCGGGCCGACGCTACGCGCCGGCGGCGCCGATGCCACCCTGGAGAGCCTGAGCGAGCTGCGATTGCTCGCGGTCGCCGAACAGATCGCGCCCACCGACCGGCTCACCGCCGACGCTGCCCGAGCGCTTCTGTGCGAGATCCTCGCCGCGAATCTCGATTTGCTGTTCCCCGTGGCCACCGAAGCTACGCGCGACGCCCACAACGCAACGCTCGACCGCGCGCAAACGCTGTTCGGCTTTTTGTTCGCCCGCGTTGGCGCCGGCGCGATCCTCGACGCCCTCGTCGCCGAGGTCGAACGCGTCATGGCGCAGCGCCCGATTGCCCTGGGGCGGGTGGAATCGCTGCTCGGCGCTGCCGAGCGGGCGCTTGCCACGGGTGATGTCGATGACGCCGCCGCCGCCCGTGCCACGCCGTGGCTCCGGGCGTTGCGTGCACCGACCGAACTCGCCACCCGCATGCGCCGCGACGACTGTCCAGCAGCGCTGGCCGAACTCGACGACCGCGCGCTGGCGGCCGAAGCCGCCGCTTTCGGGCACTCAATGACGCGCCACGGTCTGGTCTGCCCGGCGCACGCCGATCTGGTACGGCATCTGTGCCGGGCCGCACCGGCGCTGCTGCCGATCGCACTGGATCTCGACGCCACCGGGCAGGCCGCCTGGGCCCGGCATTCCGACGCAATCGAAACGCTGATTCAGGCCAGCGTGATACGCGCCACCGCGCCGGCGATTTACGGGCTGGCGCGGCTGTTGAACGACGGCATGGCGCGGCTGGATACCGTGCTGCCGGGGCTGGACCGCCTGACCCGGCTCGCGCTTCATCCGCGCGTCGCGCAAGTCCTGACCGAAACCGCCCCGGACGTCCCGGCGATGCCACGCCTGGTCGCCGGCGCCATCGCGGTACTCGGCCAGCCCCGCGGTATCGATCAGGGGTTCAACCCCACCTGCCAGGCGGCCCGCGCGATCTGCCTGTGGAGCTGCAACGATCCGGCCCATTTGCTGGCACTGCTGATCGAGGCCAGCGAAACGAACGACCTGGTGCTGGACTTCGAGAACCACCCGATCCGGGCCAGCGAAACCGGGCTCGGTATGGCCAGGACGTTACATACCGAGCTCGATCCCGTCTCGCTCGTGCTCACGCCGCATCTGGATCGCATCTATGTGGAGATGGGCCGACGCACCGCGCATCGCTGCGGCGACGGTCATCGCTGGGTCAACCGCGAGATGCACGGCGCCTGGGTCGCGCCGGATTTCGCCGAACTGATCGATCTGGCCGCTGGCGGCATCGCCGATTTCGACGCCTTCGTTCGCCTGTTCCACGCCAGTTATCACCCCGCGTTCAACGGCGAGCGCGAGGTGGAATATGCCCAACCCTGCGGCATTGCGGCCACCGACGCCGCCGGCACCTACATCGGCTGGCATGCCATATCGATCCAGCGCGTGGCGCGCGATCCGGACGGTACCTGGCGGGTCTATTTCTTCAATCCGAATCGCGACAAGGGGCAGAACTGGGGGCAAGGGATCGAGACCTCGACGGCCGGTACCGGCGAACTCGCTGGAGAGTCTTCACTGCCGTTCGGGCAGTTCGCGTCGCGCCTGTATGTCTTTCATTACCGTGGGCATGCCATCGGCGATCCGGCGGCGGTACCCGAAACCGAGGTGGCCGCCATCCGGGCGCGCGTCGCCGCCGGCTGGGGCGCGCGCTTCACCTGGCTCGAATGAAAAACGCCGCGGGCCGATGTAATCGATCCGCGGCGTCGTCAAGGCCGGCCCGAGCCGGCGTGCCCCCTGCTAGACGTAGAAATCCAGCTCTTCGTTGTGTTTCAGCCAGTCCCGCATGCGATGCGGATCGTCACCGAAATAGAAGATCAGGCCCCAGTGCGTGCCGAAGGCGTTGCGCTTGGTCACGGTTTCCTGCATCGGCGCGGTCAGCTCGTGGTAATCGAAATATTCGTGTTCGGATACTTCGTCGGGGATCTCCAGCTTGGAGACCACGCGCTTGCGCGGATACACGCCGAAACAGCCGGCATAGCCCTTGGCGTCGGTCACCGGCTCGGGGAAGAAATCCTCGACCTCTTGCGCCGTGGTCTTCGGATCGAACACCAGCATGGACGCCTGATACGCATTGAAGTCATAAGCCCGCTCGATCAGTTCGAACGCCTTGAAGCCCGGCGGGCGATAGGCCACCTCGCCGAAGTACATGGTGCCGTCGGAGGTCACGAAGTATTCCGGATGAATCTGACCAAACTGGATGTCGAAGGTCTTGATCAACAGTTCGATCTGCTGTGTGATCAGGTGGCGCCAGGATTCCAGCTCGGGCGTGGCGGGCACGAACACGGAGTAGCCGAGCGTGACGTATTCCGAGATGTTCAGGAACTGGATCTTGCCGTTCCAGACCCAGGCCTCGACCGCGAATTCCCAGCCATCCAGATGGCTTTCCATCAGCAGCGGGTATTCGGCCTCGGGAATCTGCTCGATCTCCTCGGCAGTCCGGATCATGCGATGGCCGAGACAACCGGCCTTGTCGAAGGCCTTGAGATGAATCGGATCGTCGATGTCGCCGTCGAGCTTGAGCAGGGTCTGGTTGACGCGCTTGAAAAAGCGATAGACGTCGTCCTTTTCGTGCGCTTCCTCGAAAATACCGACCCGGATGCCGCCCAACTGGGCCCGACGCTTCATCAATGCCTTGTCGCGGAACAGCACGGCCTGACCGTGCAGGCGCGGGTTGTCCATCAACACCGCGTTGATCGCCCCGGCCCACTCGACCACTTCCTCGAACAGCGGCACCGCCGCGTCGACACCCATTTCCTTGAGCCGTTCGGCGATCTCCATCGAGCGATCGTTCAGGCGCTCGAAGTTCCAGGGCACATAGGGAATATCGTGCTGCTGGCAGTAATCCTCCGCCCACTCGGGTGCAACGACCACATAGCGCCGATCGAATTTCTCGGCGGCCTCGATGGCCCCCATCGCCCAGCCCAGAAGGGCTATATAACCTTTATCAGGATTCTTCTCCGCCATGACGGCTCCGTGGAACGAATCGTTACCCGACCATAGCACAGGGCCGCGAATCCCCCTCGGCCGCGACCGCGTTCATGCGCCGGGCACCGGCCACAGCAAAGCCGCCCCGCAAGCGATCGAGACCTCGCCGTGCGCAGCCGGCACGAGGGTGGTTCGGAGATCGTCGGTGGCGCAGTGGCGCGCCCACACCTTGGGGACTTCGCTATACAGCCAGCGAATACGCGACAGCCCGCCGCCAACCACGATGATTTCCGGCTCGATGAGATTGATGACCGCCGCGAATGCCCGTGCACTGCGCGCCAGCCAATCACGCAGGGTTATCCCGGCCAGGCGCTCCCCGGCCTCGGCCCGTGCCACGATATCGGGCACGGCGAGCGCATGGCCGCCCCGGCGCTCATGATCGCGACTCATCCCGGGTCCGGACAACCACGTTTCGATACAGCCGCTCAGCCCGCAGCCACAAGTCGGGGCGCCCCGCATCTCGGCGGCACTCGGCCAGGGCAGGCTATTGTGCCCCCAGGCACCGGCGAACCCGTTCGCGCCACCGACAAGCCGGCCGTCAATCATCAGCGCGCCGGATACGCCGCTGCCGAGTACGGCGGCGAACACCCGGCGCGCGCCCGCGGTCGCCCCGCTGCTCTGTTCGGCCCCGGCCAGGCAACCGGCCTTGTGCGCGGTACGCACATTGCGCCCGAGGGTCGCGGCAAGATCCCGCGGCAGCGGGCGGTTGTTCAACCAGCCCGCATGCGAGCCACATATCAGATGTCGGCTCGCGTTCAGGCGCCCCGGCGTCGCCACACCGACCGGCAGACCCTCGATACCGACATCCGTTTCCAGCATGCCGACCATCTCGACAATCGCGGCGACCGTGGCCGAATAATCCCCGACCGGCACCGCCAGACGCCGTTCGGCATGCACGCGATGATCGGCGTCGACGATCGCCCCGGTGAGGCGCGAGCAACCGAGATCGATCCCCAGGCGCAGGTCACTGGGGCTCACGGGCGGGCCCCGAACACGCCACGGCGAGCACACAGGAGTTGATCACGACACATCGGCTTGAGTTGTCGACATTACCCAGTCAGTGTAGGCGCTCGCCGCAGGACTTGCGATGCGCCATACAGCGGTCTGGCCGGGGCGCCGACCGGAGCCGGGGCCGCGCGGATACAGACACCATCGGCGCGCCCGGTTCTAGTCGATCGCTGCATCCAGCAGCGCGCCGCAGTCGTCGTCGATCTTGTGCGTGATCAGATCGTCGGCCCGGGTACGCCCCCGATTGATCGCCATGATCGGCAGCCCGCGCACCGCGGCTTCGCGGACGAAGCGAAAGCCGGACCACACCATCAGCGAAGAGCCGGATACCAGCACGGCCTCGGCCCCGGCCAGCCCGGCCCAGGCCCGCTCGACGCGCGGCCCGGGTACGGCGCCGCCGAAAAACACCACGTCCGGCTTGAGTATCCCGCCGCACAGGGGGCAATCCGGCACATTGAAGCGCTGGTAGTCGATGTCGCCAAGCTCGATGTCGCCATCGGGGCGCATGGCGTCGGCATCGTGCAGCCAACCGCGGTTGGCCTCGACCAGCATATCCTGCACCCGGTGGCGCGACAGGCGGGTCCCGCAATCCAGGCACACCACACGATCGAGCCGGCCGTGCAGATCGACCACGCTACGGCTGCCCGCGGCCTGATGCAGGCCATCGACATTCTGCGTCACCAGCAGCGACAGCCGCCCGGCCGCCCCCAGCCGTGCCAGGGCGCGGTGGCCGGGATTGGGCCGGGCCCGCGCCACGGGCGGCCAGCCGGCCATGCTGCGTGCCCAGTAGCGACGGCGCTTCGAAAGCTGAGCGATGAACGCCTGATGCTGAATCGGGCGTGCCCCCTTCCAGCCGCCGTCGCGGTCGCGATAGTCCGGAATGCCCGAATCGGTGCTCATGCCGGCGCCGGTCAGGACGAACAGCCGGCGATGGCACGACACGAAGTCGCGCAATCGCTCGACATGCGCCGTCCGGGCGGTCTCCGCCGGATCCGTCAACACATCGATTTCAGTCACGACGCCTCCGGGTAGCGGCAAGGACAGGCCCCGTCATGTTCGAATACCACGGCCTCGCGCGCAATGACCGCGCCGCCGGCCCAAGATACAAGCCCGGCGCCAATCAGTCGCGCTCGGCGTCCAGCAGCGCCCCCACTTTGGTCACGTAACCATGCTTCGCCTTGTCGGCCGCCATCCCCTTGAGTTTGGCCCACGCGTCGTACTTGGCCCGGCCCTTGAAATCGGTGATGCCCGGCCGCTTGCCGGAAACATCGCCCACGGTGGCCTGTTTGTAGTGGGCATACAGCGCCAGCAGATCGGCGTTGCTCGGACGCGTGGACAGCGTCTCGACATCCTTCTGCGCCTGTTCGAATTCAGCTTGCAGATCCGCCATGGATTCTCCTCGGCCCGATGGGCCTTCGTCGCGTCGGTCCGCCGAGTCTAGGGCCTGTTGCCGTTTCGTGCGAGTCCGCGCCAAGCGCTGTTTTGCGGCAAGACGAGGCGTAGCGAATGTGGCGTAGTCATTCTACGCGAGAGAGCTACAACGCTGGATTGCCGCAAAACAGCGCTTGTCCCTTCGGGTTGGGCCGCAAATCGCGCCCTGCGGCGTTGCGAGTCTGGGTCGTGGCACGCCACGACGCGGCGACTCACGCCTTGCCGGACACGATTTGCGGTCTCCAACGCGGCGCTCGCACGAAACGGCAACAGGCCCTAGCCAGCAATACGCACATACGTCATGAATCGATACGCCGGCGTATCGCCGGTGGCCGCGCGGGGCTCCTCGGCCACGAGTCGCCAGCGGGCCCAGTCCACCGCCGGAAACCAGGTATCGCCGGTGTATTCGGCCTCGATACGCGTGATCAGCAGACGGTCGGCCTGCGGCAATGCGAGCGCATAGATCTGCGCCCCGCCGATGACCATGAGTTCCGTCGCATCGGCCGCCTGTGCCAAGGCGGCATCCAGACGATCGACCACGACCACGCCCGCGGCCCGAAAGCCGGGCTGGCGCGTCAACACCAGATTGCGCCGGTGCGGCAACGCCCGACCAATCGATTCAAATGTGCGCCGGCCCATCACGATGGGCTTGCCGCGCGTGTTGTGCTTGAACCAGCGCAGATCCTCCGGCAGGTGCCATGGCATACCGCCCCGGGCGCCGATCAGGCCGTTCACATCCATGGCCGCGATCAGGCTGATACGCGGTTGCGTCATCGTGTCTCCTGGCTTGCGTCTGCCCTGGCCTCGAACTGCCGGGTCAGCGTGATGATGAAGGTCGTTCCCTGACTGTGGGTTTCGGCAATCTCGAGATCCCCCCGATGGCGCCGGGCAATGCGCCGGCACAGATCGAGGCCGATACCGGTTCCGGCCACGGCCTCGCGGTCTTGTCCGGCCAGCATGGCCTCCGGGTTGTCGAAGCCACGCGCGTTGTCGCTGTAGCGCAGCCGCAGCGTGCCCTCGTCCGGCGCCGTCGCCAAGGCTGCGATCGCGATGCGCGGCGGCGCCTCGGGGCGACGATAGCGAATGCTGTTGTCGATCAGATTCTGGAACAGCAACCGCAACTGTACCGGGTCGCCGGACACAACCCCGAGACTGCCCACGTCGACGACGGCGTCGTGCTCGCGCCTGAGCGTGCCCAGATCATCGACGACCGTCGCGATCAACGCCCGGAGATCAATCCGCTGGGGCACGAATGGCGCGTTGTCGATGCGTGCCAGCCGAAGAATCCCCGCCACATTGTCCTGCAGCCGCGCGACCGCCGCATCGATGCGGGCGAGATAGTCCGCAGCACCCGCGCCGGGGGCCACCGCGTCGTCGTCACGTGCTGCGTGGACATACTCGCGCACGCGCCGCAGCGGCTCGCGCAGGTCGTGCACGACCGCATTGAACCAGGCACGCTCAGCCGATTGATCGCCGCCGGCCGCTGGCGCGGTCCGGCGATCACTGGATTTCTCCGGCGCCCCGAGTGCCAGGGTGAAGCCCAGCAGGGTATTGTCGGCCTCGTCGTGCAGCGCGACCACCGTGACCGGCCAGCAGACATCGTCGGGCCCGTCGTCCGTGCCGACCACCACGGCCTGCTGCGGCCGTCCGGTCTCCACCGTGCGATGCAACAGCACGTACCAGTCCTGTTCGTCCGCCGGCCGGAACACATCGATCACCGGACGCCCGACCCACGTGTGATCGACAACCTCCAGACACTCTGCGGCCTGCGGACTGACGTATTTGATCTCGGCCTCGAGCCCCAGCCCGATCCAGCCGGGCTCGCCCGCGATCAGCGCGAGATTGGCGCGGTGGGCGGCGCGCGAGTCGCCCCGCGACCGGCGCCGGCTCGGCAGATCGTATGCCGGCCCGGTCTCCTGGATGAGCACCGCAAAACCCGGCTCGGCTTCGAGCTGCGGCCGGATCTCCAGTCGACAATTCTTGCGCTCGCCGGCCCGCGTCAGTAGCGGTAGATCGAGCTGCGCTTGCCCCGCTGCAGAGGCGCCGAACAGCGTTCGGGTGACCAATCCCTGATGACGATTCTCCGCCGGCGCGAGATGATCGAGCCGGCGCCCCATGACGTCGACCGCAAAATGCCCGAGCAAACGCTCGGCGCTGTCGTGCCAGATGCGGACACGACCATCGAGCGTCAACCCGCACACGGCGAGCGATGAATCCCGCGCGAGCAGCAACTCGAGCGCGCGCTCGGCAAAGCCGCCGTTGTCGTCATCGACGAGCCGGCGTGAAACATGGGCCGTGGAATCGATCATGACCGTTCCATGCTCGTTCGTGAAAACGTCGCCGCGCAACCCGATCAGTGAATCGGGGCGGTCAAACCGGCCAGGAGTTCGGTCACGTCCGGCGTCGTCAGGCCGGGCGCATAATAGAAACCCTGCGCGAAGCCGCAGTGGTTGTCGGCCAGAAAGCGCCGCTGTCCATCGTTCTCGACCCCTTCGGCCACTACACGCATGCCCAGGCTGGCCCCCAGGGCGATGATCGCCCGGGCCATGGCCTGGTCGCTGGGATTGTCCACGACACCGCGCAGACAGTTGAGATCGATCTTGAGCACGTCCACCGGCCGCCGCGTTAGAGACTGGAGCGTCGAGCGACCGCGCCCGACATCATCTATAACGACCCGTACCCCCATATTCTTGAGGGCGACGAGCAGATCATCGAAAATCCGGTTGTCCAGAATGAGTGCGCTTTCGCTGAATTCCAGCTCGAGACAGCCGGGCGGCATGCCGCGCTCGTCGATCAGCCGTCGTACGCTGGCCAGCAGGCCGGCGTTACTGACCAGTTCGGCCGAGACATTGACCGCAAGCACCACGTCGGCATCAATCAGGCCGTAGTCGCGCCAGGCCAGATACTGACGACAGGCCGACGACAGCACCCAGTCACTGAGACGGTCGATAAAACCACTCGTCTCCGCGAGCGCGACGAAACGCGTCGGCGAGATCGGCCCGAGGCGGCTGTGATGCCAGCGCGACAACGCTTCCAGTGCGACGATACGGCCGGTCTCGAGCTCGAACTGGGGCTGGTACACCAGATACAACTCGTCGCGCTCCAGGGCCAGGCGCAGCTCGTTGCCCAGCTCCGCCGGCTCGGCCTCGGTCGCCTGATCGACGTCGGCAAACCAGCGGAATCGATCGCGTCCGGCCCGCTTGGCGGCGTACATCGCAGCATCGGCGTGGGTGAGCAGAGTCATGCCATCGGCGCCGTCCTCGGGATAGCGCGCCGCGCCGATCGATATGGTCACGCGGAGCCGGTGCTCGCGCACCACCACCGGCTGGCGGAACCGATCCAGCACCGCGCGCAGCATCGCATCGACCTCGGTGGTGTCGTCCGTGTCGACCACCGCCACGAATTCGTCGCCACCCACGCGCCCCAACAGCACCTGCGCGCTACAGCAGGCCTGGAGGCGCTCCGCGGCCACGGCCAGGGCGCGGTCGCCCACGTTATGGCCCAGCGAATCGTTGATACTCTTGAAGCCGTCGAGATCGAAATAGATCACCACGAAGGGGGCGCGCCGCTCCGGCGGCTCGGCCAGCTTCCGGGCGATGCGTTCCTGCACCACCCGGCGATTGAACAGACCGGTAATCTGATCGTGCTCGGCCAGATAAGTGAACTGCGCCTGGTTGGCGTACTGCTGGATCGCGTAGCGAATGACCCGTTCGATCAGTACCGCCGTCAGGGAATCCTTGGACAGAAAATCGACCGCGCCGGCCTTCATGACCGCCAGATCGATTTCATAATTGTCGTTACCGGTCAGCACGACGATCGGCCCCGCGAAGCGTCGGGCCGCCGCGCTGCGCAGCACTTCCAGGCCGGTGCGCGCGCCCAGCTGATAATCGAGCAGGCAAATATCGTGCGCAGCACGCGCCAGCTCACGTTCGGCTTCGACGTGGTCCGATGCGAACGTCAGGGCATACCCCATGCCGTGCGCCGCCGACAACAGACTGGCCAGATGTTCGCGATCCTCTTCGCTATCCTCAACGACGAGAACCCGAATCGGGCCCGTTCCCTGATCCAATGTGAGTTTTCTTATTCAAATGTCATGATCGACATTCTACTTCAACTCACCGACCGCGCGCTGAAAATACTGGCCGGGCGCGAGCCGCCTCGGACATTCAGACCGCGATCGGGGCCTTGATGGTCGGATGGCTTTTATAATCAAGCAATTCAATGTCATCGAAACGAAAATCGAAGATATCGTCGATGGCCGGATTCAGATGCAGGCGCGGTGGCGCGAGCGGCTCGCGCGCAAGCTGGGCGGCCACTTGGTCGAGGTGATTCAAGTAAATATGCGCGTCGCCGAGCGTATGCACAAAGTCGCCCACGGCCAGATCGCATACCTGGGCAATCATGTGCGTTAATATCGCATAAGAGGCAATATTGAACGGCACGCCCAGAAAAATATCGGCACTGCGCTGATAGAGCTGGCAGGACAAACGCCCGCCGGCGACATAAAACTGAAACATCGCATGACACGGCGGCAACGCCATATCGTCGACCTGGGCCGGATTCCACGCGGTCACGATATGCCGGCGTGAATCGGGATTACGCCGGATACCCTCGATCACGCGTGCCAGCTGATCGATCGACTCGCCGTTCGGCGCCGGCCAGCTGCGCCACTGGTAGCCGTAGACCGGACCGAGATCGCCGTTCTCGTCGGCCCAATCGTCCCAGATCCGGACTTTGTGCTCGCGCAGGTAGGCGATATTGGTATCGCCGGCGATGAACCACAGCAGCTCGTGGATGATCGAGCGCAGGTGCAGTTTCTTGGTGGTCAGGGCTGGGAAACCGCGGGCCAGATCGAACCGCATCTGGCGGCCGAACACCGACTTCGTGCCCACGCCGGTACGATCGGCCTTGGTCACGCCGTGATCGCGCACCTCGCGCATCAGGTCGAGATAGGGTTGCTCGATCGCCGCACTCACCTGGCGCCGCCCTCATTCGGATCGCGTCGGGTATATGCCCAGATCAAAAGCGCGATGCCGCCGACGATCATGGGCGCCGAATAGATCTGGCCCAGCGTCATCCAGCCGAAGGCGACGAAGCCGGCGAACGGATCCGGCTGGCGGAAGAACTCGCAGAAAAAACGAAAGCAGCCATAGCCGACCAGGAATACACCGGATACCGCCGCGCGCGGGCGCGGCTTGGCCGCATAGATCCAGAGAATCGCGAACAGGGCGAGTCCTTCCAGCGAGGCCTCGTACAGTTCCGAGGGATGCCGCGGCTGCGGGCCGACATGCGGATAGATCATGGCCCAGGGCACATCCGTGACCCGGCCCACCAGTTCGCCGTTGATGAAATTCCCGATACGCCCGAAGAACAGCCCGATCGGCACGATCGGCGCCACGAAGTCGGTAATCTGGAAGAAGGTGCGGTGTGTCTTGCGCGCGAACCACATCGATGCGATCAACACACCGATCAGACCGCCGTGGAACGACATGCCGCCGTCCCAGACCGCGAAGATCTGCAACGGATGGTGATAGAACAGATCGGGCTGGTACAGCAGCACATAGCCCAGCCGTCCGCCGAACACCACGCCGAGCACGACATAGAACAGGAAGTCGCCGACTTCCTCCTTGTGCCAGTGCACATGCGGCTGGCGCGTGCGCACAATGCCCATGCCCCAGCCGATGAGGAAGGACAACAAATACATCAGGCCGTACCAGTGCACGGCCAACGGGCCGATCGAAAACGCGATCGGGTCGAAATCGGGACGTACGAACATGGGCGCGGAGTTTAGCAGCACGCCGCCCTGTCGTGGCGATCAAACCAATGACGAATTCTTGAAACCGCATCCGGCCGTCGGTGGACACATCGCGCGTGTCGCCTGGCCCGCGGGGTCAGCGCGTCAGCGCATAGCACAGCGCATCGCGCGGCGCCGCCGCATGGCCGAGATTAGGGCACGGCGCCCAGCGCGCGAGCCGCCCTTCGTATCGCATGCCGAGTTTTTCCAGCACGCGCGCGGAGGCGGTGTTCTCGACATCACAGGTCGCCCAGACACGATACAGATCGTCGTTGCCCCAGGCGGCCTCGACAATGGCCGCGGCCGCCTCCGTGGCCAGCCCCCGCCCCCAGACCGAGGGCGCGAGGATATAACCGATCTCCGCGCCGTGCTGATCGAACTGGCACGAGGCCGCTCCGTGCAGCACGCCGGTGGCGCGGTCGGTCACGGCGTAGCAGAAATCGTCGCCCGCAGCCCAGCCGGCCGCGACATCGTCGAGAAAGTCGTGGGTGTCATCGATGTCCGCCGCGGTCGGCCAGATCATGTAACGCGTGGCCACCGGATCGCTGGCGTAGGCGAAGATGGCCCCGGCATCGGTAGGCTCCGGCGGCCGCAGATGCAACCGCCGGGTATCGACGCTGCGCGGCATGACGGTCATCATCGAACGCGATCTCCCCTCAGGCCGCGCAGGCTATTTTCAGCCCAGCGCGTGGCCGAATTCCTTGGCGTAGCGCGCCTTGAACTCGTCCATCGTGAAGGCGTGGTTCTGGGTGCCGGGCCGCTCGATCTTGATCGTGCCCATCAGCGAGGCGATGCGACCTGTGGTGGCCCAGTCGTAACCCTGCTGCAGGCCGTAGATCAGCCCGGCCCGGAACGCGTCGCCGCAACCTGTCGGGTCGCTCAATGCCGAGGGGCTGCCGGTGGGTATCTCGTAGGTCTTGCCGTCGGCATAGATCACCGACCCCTTGGCGCCCTTGGTCACGATCAGCGCCTTGAGCCGGGATGCAATCTCGGCCTCGCTCATGCCCGTACGATCGCGCACCAGCTTGGACTCGTAGTCGTTGACCGCGAGATACGCCGCCTGGTCGATGATCGTGTTCAGCTCCGCGCCGTTGAACATCGGCAGGCCCTGCCCCGGATCGAAGATGAAATCGATCCCGGCATCGGCGAACTGCTGCGCATGGGCAACCATGCCGTCCTTGCCATCCGGCGACACCATGCCCAGCGTGATACCGGCATTATCCGGCACCGCCTGCTCGTGGGCATGGTTCATCGCGCCCGGATGGAAGGCCGTGATCTGGTTGTCGTCCATGTCGGTGGTGATGTACGCCTGCGCGGTGTAGGCATCATCGATACGCAAGATGTGATCACGGCTGATGCCGTGCTGATCCATCCAGTCGGCATAGTCGTCGAAATCCTTGCCGACCGTCCCCATGGCCTTGCCCTCGCCGCCCAGCAGCGCCAGCGAATAGGCAATGTTACCGGCACAGCCACCGAACTCCCGACGCATTTCCGGCACCAGAAAGGAGACGTTCAGCATGTGCACCTGGTCGGGCAGAATCTCGTTCTTGAACTGCCCGGAGTAGACCATGATGGTATCGAAAGCAAAGGAACCGCAGATCAGCGCAGACATAGATTGTCCTTTCGTCAAGTGAACGGGTGGCGCGCTTTCATCGCCCGCCGAGGCGCCGCCGGTATCAATCCGCCGGCGCACTCTGTAAGCATTGCATCAGGCCGCCGAACGCTCGCCGCCGGTTTCGGGCTCGTATTTCAAATCGAGCGACTTGGCCGCCGCGACTTCGTCCAGCCGGCGCACCGGCAGGCTCACCGGGGCGTTCTTTAACGTGGTTGCATCGTTTCTGGCTTCGTTCCAGATCGCGACCATGGCGTCGACGAAGCCGTCGAGCGTTTCGCGCGATTCGGTCTCGGTGGGCTCGATCAGAAAGCACTCCGGCACGAGCAGCGGGAAATAGATGGTCGGCGCATGATAGCCGTAGTCGAGCAGCCGCTTGGCGAAGTCGGTCGCGGTGACGTCCAACTGCTGCTTCTGGCGCTTGAGCGTGACGATGAACTCGTGGCTGGCGCGTCGGTCCGGGAACGCCACCTCGAAGCCGGCCTGCTTGAGCCGCGTCATCAGGTAGTTCGAGTTGAGCGTCGCGAATTCGGAGACCCGTGTCATGCCTTCGCGCCCCAGCAGGCGCGCATAGACATAGGCCCGCAGCAGCACGCCGGCGTTGCCCATGAAGGTCGAAAGGCGGCCGATCGTGTGCGGCACATCCTTTTCGGTCAGCCAGCGATAGCTGACGTTTGTGCCCTCGCCTTCGCGGCCGACCGCGGGGATCGGCATGAAATCGCGCAGACGTTTCGACACACCGACCGCGCCGGAGCCCGGCCCGCCGCCGCCGTGCGGCGTGGAGAAGGTCTTGTGCAGGTTCATGTGGATGACATCGAAGCCCATGTCGCCCGGGCGCACCTTGCCGAGAATGGCATTGAGGTTGGCGCCGTCGTAATACAGCAGGCCCCCGGCCTCGTGGATCATCTTCGAGATCTCGAGGATGTCCTGTTCGAACACGCCCAGTGTGGACGGGTTGGTCAGCATGATGCCGGCGGTCTTCGGGCCCACTTTCGAGCGCAGCGCCTCCAGATCGACGTCACCATCGGCGTCGGTCGGAATCTCGACCACGGTGCAGCCGCACATCACGGCCGTGGCCGGATTGGTGCCGTGGGCGGCGCTCGGCACGATGATTTCGTCGCGCTCGGTATCGCCGCGGGCCTCATGGTAGGCCTTGATCATCGCCACGCCGGTGAATTCGCCCTGCGCGCCAGCCATCGGCGTGAGCGAGACCGCGGCCATGCCCGTGACCGTCTTGAGCATTTCCTGCAGGTCGAAAAAGCAGGCCATCATGCCCTGGCTGTGGCTGGCCGGCGCCAGCGGATGCCGATTCAGAAAACCGGGCAGCGAGGCCAGCGTGTTACAGGCGCGTGGGTTGTACTTCATCGTGCACGAACCCAGCGGGTAGAAGTGCGTATCGATGGAGAAGTTGAGCTGCGACAGACGGGTGTAGTGCCGCACCACGTCCAGTTCGGAGACTTCCGGCAGGCCAAGCGCGCTGCGGCGCCGGAGGTTCGCCGGCAGATCGTCCACCGCGGGCGCGCTTGCCGGCGCCTGGGCGGTGGCCCGGCGGCCGGGGCGGCTGTGTTCGAAGATCAGTCGTTCAGTCATGGCAATCGATAACGTTAGGCCGATTCGAGCGCGGCGATGGCCGCGTCGTAGTCCGGTTCCTGGGAAATCTCGGGCACGAGTTCGCTGTAGACGACGCGATCGTCGGCATCGGCCACGATCACGGCGCGGGCGCACAGCCCGGCCATGCCGCCGTCCTCGATCAGCACGCCGTAGTCGGCGGCGAAGGTCTTGTCGCGCATCATCGACAGCGTGACGCCGTTTTCCAACCCTTCGGCGGCACAGAAGCGCTTGTGCGCGAACGGCAGATCGGCCGAGACCTGCAACAGCACCACACCGGTCATGGCCTCGACGCGGGCATTGAACCGCTTGACCGACAGCGCACAGGTGGGCGTGTCCAGGCTCGGGAAGATATTGAAGATCCTGGCGCGGCCGGCGAACGCGTCGAGCCCGACATCGACCAGATCGCTGCCGGTGAGCCGCAGCGGCGGCAATCGATCGCCCGGCTGCGGCAGTTCGCCGGCGACGTGCATTTCGGCGCCGCGGCGCGTGATGGTTCGGCTCATATCAGGCCACCTCTGTCATTTCTGCCAGCACATCCGACAGCGCGTTGGCGTAGGCCGCCAGATCGTCGTCGGTCTTGGTTTCGGTGGCACAGACGAGCACTACGTCGTCCATGTCGTCGAAGAATGCGCCCAGCGCCAGACCGCCGAGAATGCCGCGCTCGGCCAGCGCGTCGAGCACCGGCTGGGCCGGCACCGGCAGGCGCAGCGCGGCTTCGTGGAAGAACGGTGTATTGAATACGCGCCCCACACCGTCGAGTGCGGTCAGGCGGGCGACCAGATCGCGCGTGGTCGCGGCACAGGTCGCGGCCACGGTTTCCAGACCATGCGAGCCCAGCAGGCTCATGTGAATGGTCGCGGCGGTGACCAGCAGACCCTGATTGGTACAGATATTCGACGTCGCCTTCGATCGACGAATGTGCTGCTCGCGCGGCTGCAGCGTGAGCACATAGCCCGGCTTGCCGTCGATATCGCGGGTGCGCCCGACCACGCGCCCCGGCATCTGGCGTACATGGGTCTTGCGACAGCACAGAATGCCGAAGTACGGCCCGCCGCCGGCCAGTGGCGCGCCCAGCGGCTGGCCCTCGCCGACCACGATATCGGCACCGGCGCCGTCGCCCCACTCGCCCGGGGGCGTCAGCAGCGCGAGCGACACCGGGTTGACCACACCGATCGCCAACGCGCCGTTGTCGCGCGCCCAGTCGGTGAGCGCATCCACATCCTCCAGCACGCCGAAGAAATTCGGCTGCGGGATGACGAGCGCGGTGATGTCAGCGCCGGCCCGGGCGTCGAGCGCGGCGCGGTCGATCCTGCCGTCGGCGCCGTAGGGAATGGTCTCGAAGATAATGTTCTGGTTCGCGCAGATGTTATGCGCGACTTCGCGATAGTACGGGTGCACGCCGGCCGGCATCAGCACCCGCCTGGACTTGGATTTGCGATTGGCCCGCACGGCCATCAGCACGGCCTCGGCCAGCGCGGAGGCGCCGTCATACAGCGAGGCGTTGGCGACGTCCATGCCGGTCAAACCGCACATCATCGTCTGGTATTCGTACACGACCTGCAGCGTGCCCTGGCTGGCCTCGGGCTGATAAGGCGTATAGGCGCTATAGAACTCGCCGCGGGTGGTGATCTCCCATACCGCGGCCGGCACATGATGCTCGTAGGCACCCGCGCCGATGAAGCACAACCCCCCGGCATCCCGCGCGGCGCGCTGGTGCATCAAGCGGGTGACGGCCTGCTCGCTGGCGCGTTCCGGAATCGCCGAGATATCGACGTTGCGCAGCTTCGGGTCGATCTCGGAAAACAGGGCATCGACACTGTCCGCGCCGATGGCGGCCAGCATGTCCGTGATGTCCTTGTCGGTATGGGGAATGAAAGGCATAGCGTTTGCAGGTTGAAACCGGGCTGAAAACCAGGAAGCGGCGCCGACGACGCGCGCCGGCACCGTAAGGCGATCGATCAGTCTTCTTCGGCTTCGACGATCTCACCGTAGGCATCGGCGTCCAGCAGGTCGTCGAGATGCGCGGTGTTATCGACCGTCATCTTGAACAACCAGCCCTCGCCGAACGGATCTTCGTTGACGCGCTCGGGCGAATCGGCCAGTTCCTCGTTGACCTCGACGATCTCGCCGTCGACCGGCGCATAGATATCGGAGGCGGCCTTGACCGATTCGACCACCGCCACCGGGTCGCCCACGGCGAACTTGGTGCCGGTCTCCGGCAGTTCGACGAACACCAGGTCGCCCAGCGAGCCCTGGGCGTATTCGGTGATGCCGACGGTCACGGTGCCGTCGCCGTCGTTGGCCACCCATTCGTGGCTCTTGGTATACGAAAGTTCGTTCGGGATATCGCTCATTGTCTTATCCTGGATTGGCCCCTTGACGAGTCGAAATGATAAGCGAGGCGGCCCCGTATTCCAGCCGCTCGCGGGGAAAAGCGTCGGTCCGGCCGCTAGAGATCGATGCAGATCTCGCCGTGACGCACGAAGGGATAGGAGACGATGCGCGCCGGCACCCACTTGCCGCGCAGCTCGACCTCGACCGGATCCGTCCAGTCGGCGGGCACGCGCGCCAGCGCGATCGAGCGCGACAGGGTCGGCGCGAAGCTGCCGCTGGTGACTTGGCCGGGCGCGTCCCCGGCATCGCTGGCCTCGTCGCCGGCCGCGCGCACGGCCGCGCCGTGGCGCATGACGCCGCGCCCTTCCAGCAGCAGGCCGACCATTTTCCTGGTCTCGTCATGCTCGCGGATATGTGCCAGCGCATCCCGGCCGATGAATTCGCGCTCCGCCGGCTCGAAGGCCACGGTCCAGGCCAGGCCGGACTCCAGCGGCGTGGTGTCTTCGTCCATGTCCTGGCCGTAGAGATTCAGCCCGGCCTCGAGCCGCAGCGTGTCCCGCGCACCGAGGCCGATCGGCGACACGCCGGCCTCATGCAGCGCCCGCCAGGTCTCGACCGCCGCGTCGGCCGGCAGCATGATCTCGAACCCGTCCTCGCCGGTATAACCGGTGCGACCGATCGCCCATTCACCGGCGACCGTGACGCGAAACGGCTTGAGTTCCATCGCCGCGGCCGCGAGCTCGTCGTCGAGAATGCGCTGGCAAAGCTTGCGTGCCTGCGGTCCCTGTACGGCGATGATTGCCAGCTCGTCGCGCGCCGTGACCGTGGCGTCGAAGTCGCGGGCCTGGCTGGTGATCCACGCCATGTCCTTGGTCGTGGTGGCCGCATTGACCACGATGCGATACCAGTGCTCGCCCAGGTGATAGACGATCAGGTCGTCGACCACGCCGCCGCGGGTATTGAGCATGCAGGTATAGAAGGCACGGCCCACTTGGTCGATCTTGGCCACATCGTTGGCCAGAGTCCGCCGCAGCAGGTCGCGCGCCTGCGGCCCCTCGATGTCGACCGGGCGCATGTGCGAGACGTCGAACATGCCGGCCGATTCACGCACGGCCTTGTGTTCGGCGATCTGGGAGCCGTAGTCGATCGGCATCTCCCAGCCGGCGAAAGTCACCAGCTTGGCGCCCAGGGCAACGTGCTCGTCGTACAACGGGGTCTGATTGGCCATGCGATCGACTCTGTTTGGGCAAATTGCAGCAGTTCAAAGACCGTCGGTCTCGTTCCGCCGCCCCTCTGTCCTGGCACCTGAGAGATTCGCCCCGTCGGTGAACCGCCTTGGCGGTTGCTCTCCAGAGTCGATCGTGGCCGGCGAGCCGGCCCGCGCGTGGTCCTGTGGCCTGAGCGTTTCCGGGCGGAATTGCGCCTTCGGCGGCGGGCGTGCCCGCTCTCTCCCACGCGTTTTGCGATCGTGGGACGAACTATACCGGGCGCGCCGGACCATGCCAAATGGCGCGCCCCGGGCCTGTCGCCGTTTAGCGCGCGCGGCCCGCGCTAGCGCAACAGTCGCGCGCCGTCGGGGGAAAGCCCCGCGGCCTGGCTGATCATGACCCGGCGCATCGGCGCCAGCCGCGACGCACCGCCGATCGCCAGTCCGCGCAACGCGCGCAGCAGCGGGTTGCGGCTGCCGTAGAGCCGCTTCAGGCCATCGGTGGCGGCCAGCATCATCATGTTGTCGGCCATGCGCGCGCGCTGATAACGCTTGAGGTAGCGCAATTCGCCGGCATCCGCCCCCGCCGCGCGGCCCGCCTCGAGTGCGGCCACCAGCTCGGCGACATCCAGCAGCCCCAGGTTCACCCCCTGCCCGGCCATGGGATGGACGACGTGTGCGGCATCGCCGGCGATCGCCACGCGCGGTTGTACGTATTCGCGCGCATGCATCAGCTTGAGCGGGAACGCCGCACGCGGGCCCATGTGCTCGATGCGCCCGAGCGCGCCGCCGCTGGCCTCGGTTAGCCGGCGACAGAATTCGTCATGATCGAGTGCGGCCAATTCATCCGCCAGCGCTTCGTCGGCGTGCCAGGCCAGCGAGCACCGGCCATCCGACAACGGCAGAAACGCCACCGGGCCGGTTTCGGTGAAGCGCTGCCAGGCGATATGTCGGTGGTGGTGCGCGGTCGTGACCGTGCCGACCGTACAACGCTGGCCGTACGCCCATCCCGTGGTGGCGATGCCGGCGGCTTCGCGCACCGGCGAATTCGCCCCTTCGGCCCCGACCACCAGGGCCGCGGTGATCTCCTGTTCATCATCGAGCGTCAGCCGTGCGGCGTTGTCGTCGACTGCCAGCGACGCGAGGCGGGCCGGGCAATAGACATCGACATGCTCGAGCGCCTGCCACGCGGCATCGACCACCAGCGCATTCTCCACGATATGCCCGAGCTCGGGCAGGCCGACCGCGGTATTCTCGAGAAACAGCTCGTCATCGCCGCCGGCCTGCCAGACCTTCATGCCGGTGAAGGCACAGATTCGCTGCGCCGGCACGCGCTCCCAGAGACCTAGATTGTCCAGCACCCGCCGCGGGCCCGGCGCGATCGCCGATTGCCGCAGATCGTAGTCGGCGTCCGGGTCGAGCGGCTTCGGCTGCCTGGCCTCGATCAGCGCGACGTGGAAATCGGCGTCGGACAGTGCGACGGCGAGCACCGCGCCCACCATGCCGCCGCCGACAATGGCGACATCGTAACGAGGACCTGTGGTCATGAGTTCATCCTGCGGTCGGAGCGGCGCATTGCGGTGTCATCGAGCAGCGCCAGCCCCATGCTGCGCCGCGCCATGCCGCCGCGCACGCCCGGCGCCAGCGACAAACCGAACAGACCGGCGCCGCGCACATGACCAAGGCCCGGCACGCGGTTGGAAAACAGGCGCACGATGCGGTCGGTGAAATTGGCCACGCGGTGTTGATCCGGTCGCCGGCTCTCGGCCCAGGCCGCCAGATGATCGGCGTCGCCCGGATCGAACGCGGCACCGTCGAGCTGCTGGTGCTCGCGCAGGGCGGCCGCCACGCCCAGCGCATCCCGGATCGCCAGATTGAAGCCCTGGGCCGCGGCCGGGTGCAGCGCGTGGCCGGCATTGCCGATCAATGCGGCACGATGCGACCAGGCCCGGTCGCAGAGCACGCGCGCCAGCGGATAGGCGCCACGCGGCCCGGCCAGCGTCAACCGGCCCAGGCGATCACCGAAACGCGCCTGCAACTCGGCGGTGAAATCGTCGTCGCTCGAGTCCAGCAAGCGCCGCGCCTCGTCGGTCGGCACGGTCCAGACCACGGCCGCCGTGTCATGTACGAACGGCAACAGCGCCACCGGCCCGTCCGGGGTGAAACGTTCGTAGGCACAACCGGCCAGCGGGCGTTCGGTGTGGGCCTTGGTGATGATCGCCGACTGACCATAGTCGTCGACCGTCGCCCCGATGCCCAGCGCCGAGCGCACTTTCGAGTGGGTGCCGTCGGCCCCGATCACCAGCCGCGTGGTCAGCCGGCGCTTGCCCTCACCTTCGGCCAGTGTGAGTTCAACCGCCGCGTCGCCCTGATACGCCAGCGACTCGAAGGCCGCGGGCGCGATCGTATCCACATGATCCATGCCGGCCAGCCGCTCGCGCAGGACAGCGATCATGGTGAGATTGGGCACGACATAGCCGAGCGCGGGCAGATCGTACTCCGCCGCGTCGACGGTGACGCGGCCGAAATACCCGGCCTGCGAGACATGCAGGCGCTCGATCGCGGCCGCGTCCTCGGCCATCGCCGACCACAGCCCGAGCTGGTCGAACATGGCGCGCGTGCCCCAGGCGAGTGCCGTGGTGCGTGCCTTCATGTTCTCGTCAACCGGCGCATCGAAGGCCACCGCTTCGATCAGCGCGATGCGCAGCCCGCTGCCGGACAGTGCGCACGCCAGGCTGGCACCGGCCAGGCCGCCGCCCACCACCGCAATGTCGTAATCGGCGCTCACGCGTTTTCGCTCATGAGCGCCTCGATGGCCGCCGGCGCCTTGGGCACGGCCGAGGTCATGACCTCCGGATCGCCACCGGTGATCACGACATCGTCCTCTACCCGGATGCCAATGCCCCAATAGCGCGGGTCCGCGCCCTCGGTGCCCGGCGGGATATACAAGCCCGGCTCGATCGTGAGCACCATGCCGGGTTCGAG
The DNA here is from genome assembly GCF_052044155.1 of Salinisphaera sp. SWV1. Lineage (NCBI taxonomy): Bacteria > Pseudomonadati > Pseudomonadota > Gammaproteobacteria > Salinisphaerales > Salinisphaeraceae > Salinisphaera > Salinisphaera sp. SWV1. The sequence goes on along the minus strand of NZ_JBQDYE010000004.1, from coordinate 108,384 downwards.
CGCGCGCCACTCGCCGTCCTGCTTGTACGCGCCCACGTCGTGCACATCCATGCCGAGCCAATGGCTCGTGCCGTGCATGAAGAACGTCTTGTAGCGCTCGTCGGCCATCACCGATTCGCGATCGCCGGTGACGAAACCCAGTTCGAGCAGACCGTCGACCAGGGTCCCGAGCGCGGCCTGGTGCGGTGCGTTGGCCTTCGCCCCGGCACGGCAGGCCGTGATCGCGGCTTCGTTGGCGGCCAGCACGATGTCGTAGACCTCGCGCTGGGTGTCGGTGAAACGGCCGTTGGCCGGGAACGTACGCGTGATATCGCCGGCATAGCCGCGATACTCGGCGCCGGAGTCGATCAGCACCAGATCGCCGTCGGCGAGCGCCGATGCATTTTCCACATAATGCAGCACACAGGCATTGGCCCCCGCGCCGACGATGGTCGGATACGCCCAGTGCATGCCGTCGAGGCCGTAAATGTAATGCAGCGTGGCTTCGAGCTGATATTCGTACACACCCGGTCGGGCCGCGCGCATGGCCGCGCAATGCCCCGCCGCCGACGTCGCGGCGGCCTGGCGCATCAGGGCCAGTTCGGCCGGGGACTTACGCAACCGCATTTCATGCACCACGCTGTTGAGCGTGATGATGTGCTCGGGCGGCGCCGCATGCCGGCCGCGCGAACGCACGTCGTTCAACCGCGCGAGCAGGCGCTGTTCGAATTCCGGATGAATGCCCTGGGTCATGTACAGGTACTTACGAGTCGAGAGCATGTCACCGATGCGCGCGTCGAATTCCTCGATCGGAAAGGCCTGATCGGCGCCGAACCGCGCCATCGCCCCCTCGGTGCCGGCGCGATGGCCGATCCAGGTCTCGGCCGCCGGATCACGCTCGCGACAGAACAGCACGTACGCGCCGTCTTCGCGTCCGGGCGCAATCACCGCGATCGCACAAGGCTCGCCGAAGCCGGTCAGATAGCGAAAATCGCTGTTCGGCCGATACGGATAATCGACGTCGTTGTTGCGATTGCGTTCCGGCGTGGCGGCAATGACCGCGATGGCGGAGGCGCCGATCTCGCGCGCCAGCGCAGCGCGGCGCTCGGCGTGATCGGACGGGTCGTCGGCGTGATTCAGATGGGACGGGTCGGCAATCAATGCAGCGTCTCCCGGCTTTCGGGGCCTTCCCGTCGCGGCTGGAGTTCGAGAAAGATCATCTGCACGCCGACGCGCACGTACTCCACCAGCTCGGCGTAGTCGGCTTCGGCGCTGTCGGCATCCTCTTCGGCGGTGAGCTCGGCCTTGGACAGTTCGGTGAGATCGGTCACGATCTCGCGAACTTCATCCGACAACTGATCCGGATCGAAGCGACCGCGATAGCTCAGGCCGAAAAGAAAGCCCGAACACCAGCGCGCGAGCGCGTTGACGCGACGATCCAGCGAGTGCTCGTCGTCGTCAGGCAGTAACGGCGTGAAGCTCAGGTCGGGATCGAACAGCCCTTCGAGCGTCATCTCGCGCAGGGCCTCGAGCGCGGCGGTCAGGTTCTCGGCCTCGACATCGTCCACGGCCGCCGCCGGCGGCTGCTCGTTATCGATGCACAACATGCCGGTCAGCGTGCCGTGGGTCTCGCCGGGTGTTTGCACCGACCCGGCTTGCTTGAGCCCGTGATCGAGGGCCATGAAGATATCGGACTGACTCATGTCGGACCTTTGCGTTAAAGCGACCTCATGGTAGCAAAGCCCGGGCGCCGGTTGCGCCGGGCACCGCCCGCGCCGGCGCGCGCGTCAGTCAACCGGCCGGCCGCAGAGTGCCTCCGGATCATGCTTGTCCTGCGCGTCATCGCGCCCGACCGAACCCATGCGAAGACTGCCGTCGGCGCAGTGCACAATCCGCGCCTTGTGGCTCGCCCGGTTAGAGGCTGAGACCGGATCGGCCGACTGCCCCCGGGCCGCGCGGGCCTGCCGGCGTTGCCGACCGCCGCCCTGTTTCGGCCCGGCGTCGCCGCTCGTTGCCTGCGCGCCCGGCGGCGTACCGGGCGACCCGGGCGACCCGGGCGCGGGGTGTGGAATCACCTTGCCGGTCTGCGGATCGAGATAAATCGTCTGACCGGAATCGGCGGCGGTCGCCACGCCACTGGCCATCGCCAGAGCCGCAACGATTGAGCCGGAAATACACAACTGCTTGATCGACATGAAGGATCTCACATCGCGAATGAAAAGCCCCGCGCACTGCCGCGCGGACGTCGTTATAACACGCCGCCCGTTTCACCGGGCCATGGCGCTGGCTCGGACTCTGACTAGGGCCTGCTGCGGTTTCGTGCGAGTCCGCGGCAAGCGCTGTTTTGCGGCAAGCCGATGCGTAGCGAACGTCCGGCACAAAAATAGATGATTCTTCGGGTTAACAGCGCGAGTATGCGAGCGCATGTTCGCCGCAGCTATTGGCCGCTAGGCTTTTGAAAATACAAGAATGACAGGCGCCGTCTTTTATTTTCAAGGCGTTTAAAACAGCTGATGAAGTCAGCTGTTTTGATGCCGGATTAACAGTTCTACCGGCCGTTCGAGTGAAACGGCAATGAGCTCTGAGCCTCGCCTGAATTCAGGGCATCGCCGCTCGCTGGTCCGGGATGACACGGGGCGCCGCGACCGAGCACCTCTCAACCAGCGGGCATTCCATTTTCACCCGGCGTAGGGATGGCTTCTGACCGCTCGCCACCGCCGTGATGAGTGTCTCCACAGCCCATCGGCCCATTTCGTCATGGGGCAGTACCACGGTGGTCAGCGGCGGATACATGTGCCGCGCCACCTCCTGATCATCATATCCGACCACGGAGACATCTTCGGGGACGCGCAGCCCCTGCTCCTTCAAGGCCTCATAACAGCCGATCGCCATGGAATCGTTGCAACAGAAGATGCCGGTGGGCGGCGCGTCCAACGCCATCAGCGCCCGCGTCTGCTCGTAACCGCTACTCGGAAGCCAGTTCCCCTCACGGATCAGTTCAGGCGCCGCAGCGATATCGGCGGTGGTCAGCGCCTGGCGGTAGCCCTTCAGCCGGTCGCGCGCCGCCTCCATCCAGGGTTCCCCACCAATGATGGCGATCCGGCGATGGCCGGCATCGATCAGCCGTCGAGTCGCCGTGTGACCGCCGGCAACCTCGCCGGGGACGACACTGGGAAAACCGTTGCCGGACTCGTAGCAGTTCAGCAGCACGGTAGGCACGCCCCGCAGCGCGGCCGGCAGCTCGATTTGGCGGGTCAGAATCGAGGCGATGACCATGCCCTCGGGGCGACAGGAAAGCAACGTTTCGATGGCGCTACGCTCGAGTTCTGGATCGCTGCCGCTACTGCTGACCAGCAGCACACGGTCGTTCTCCCACGCCACTTCCCGGGCACCGTCCATCGAGGCCACGGCGAACGGACTCGTCGAAATCTCGTCCACCAGGAATCCGATCACCCGGGACCCCTTGTGGTCCAGCGCCGAATGGCTGAACCGGCGATAACCCAGCGCCTCGGCCACTTCGAGTACCCGCTGCCGGGTCGCATCCGAAATACGCACGCTGGTCGAGCCGTTCACGACAAACGACACCGTCGACTGGGAGACGCCGGCCTCGCGCGCGACATCCATCATCGTGACTTTGCTTCTCGACCTCGCCATCGCCCGATCTCCACCTTTAGCCGCATATGCCATGGCCGGCTGTTGCCACTCTTTCAAGGCGATGCTAGCTTGCTAATAAAAATTAGCCAATATTTATTACTAAACGGCCGGCGGCCGAAAACAGGGGCCGAGGAGGAGAGAAAATCATGACGGACCTCACATTGCGCAGCGTGATCAAGCGCTACGGCGAGGAACAGGTCATGCACGGCGTCGACCTGGATATCCGCGAACGGGAATTCGTGGTGTTCGTCGGTCCGTCGGGCTGCGGCAAGTCCACCCTGCTGCGGATGATCGCCGGCCTTGAGCCGATCAGCGGTGGTGACATCCATATCGGCGACACGCGCGTGAACGACGTGCCGGCGGGCCAGCGCGGCGTCGCCATGGTGTTCCAGAACTACGCGCTGTACCCGCATATGACAGTGCGCGAGAACATGTCGTTCGGCCTGCGCAACGTGAACACGCCGAAATCGGAGATCCGCCAGCGGGTCGACGATGCCGCCGCGATACTGCGTATCGAGCCGCTGCTGGAACGCCGTCCGAAAGACATGTCCGGCGGCCAGAGACAGCGCGTCGCCATCGGACGCGCGATCGTGCGCAAACCCAAGGTCTTTCTGTTCGACGAGCCGCTGTCGAACCTCGACGCCAAGCTCCGGGTCCAGATGCGTATCGAGCTGGCCCGGCTGCATCGACAGCTCAAGGCGACGATGATCTACGTCACCCACGATCAGGTCGAAGCGATGACCCTGGCCGACCGGATGGTGGTACTGCGCGACGGACGCATCGAGCAGGCCGGCGCGCCGGCGGACCTTTACGAGGCACCCTGCAATCTGTTCGTGGCGGGTTTTCTCGGCTCACCGAGCATGAATTTCCTGGCCGCCACGGTCACCGATCGCGACGCCGACAGGGTCGGGGTCGAGCTGGCGGCCGGCGGGCGCCTGCACATCGCGCGGGACGGCTCGGCGGTTTCCCCGGGCGATACCGTCACCGTGGGCCTGCGCCCCGAACACGTGCGCCCAGCGGGTGACGGCACGCTCGCCGGCACGCTGGAAGTGGTCGAGCATCTGGGCGATCAGACGCTGCTGCATGTTCGCCTCGCTGAAGACTCGGTGGTCATCGCCCGGGATGAAGGGCGTTCCACGCACGCTGCCGGGGAGAATCTCCAGCTCGCCTTCAACGAGTCGGCCTGTCATCTGTTCGACGGGCAGGGGATTGCCTGCCCCGCCCTGGCGCACGCCGCCGCGATCGCCTGAGGGCGAGGAGGTCATCATGGCAATCGACGACACAGCATCCGCGGCGTCGGCCCGAGCCCCCACCAAGCCGACGCCTCGTCGGCCGCGTATTTCGGCGGACACGGTGTCCGGCTATGCCTTTCTGGCCCCGTTTCTGATCGTGTATGCGGTCTTTCTGATCTACCCGCTGTGGCGCGGATTCTTCCTGAGCCTGCATCAATGGGATCTGCTGGCCGGCCCGCTCGGCTGGACGGGGCTGCAGAACTACAGCGACATGCTGTCCGACCCGGCGTTCTGGAACGCCCTGACCAATACGTTCTACTTCGTCGTGCTCACCGTCCCGATCACGACGGCGCTGGCCCTCGCGCTTGCCCTGGCGCTGAGCCGGCCGACGCGGACCAACGCGGTGTTCCGAGCCATCTTCTTCTCCTCCAGCATCGTCTCGGTCACGGTCGTCACCCTGATCTGGCAGATGGTGCTCAGCCCGAGCCAGGGCATCCTCGCGCAGGCGCTGGGCACCATCGGCATCCCGCCGCTGGACTGGCTGAACGACCAGCATCTCGCGATGTTCGCGCTCGTCATCGCCACGGTGTGGTGGAGCCTGGGGCTGCCGCTCATGCTCTTCACGGCCGGGATCCAGCAGATCCCGGGCGACATCTACGAAGCGGCGAAACTCGACAACGCCAGCCGCTGGAAGACATTCCGCTACATCACCTGGCCCGCGCTCCATCGGACCACGGTGCTGGTCGTCCTCATCGAGATCATTCTGCACTTCCAGGTGTTCGGCCAACCTTTCCTGATGACCAAGGGCGGCCCGGCCGGCGCCACCCGCTCGCTGGTGCAGTACATCTACGAAAGCGGCTTCCGCGACTGGCATCTCGGCTATGCCTCGACCGGCGCCATGGTGCTGTTCGTGGTGATGCTCGTGGCGTCGCTGGCCCAGCTGTACTTCTCGCGGAAGGAGGACTGACCCGATGCGCAACGAACCCGCCCACCGCCCTGACACCGGGCGGATCGTGATCCTCGTCATCCTCACCGTCGCCGCGTTCCTCTGGCTCGTTCCGATGCTTTGGGTACTGGCCATGTCGCTCAAGCCCAACGCAGTGCTGATGCGCTCCACGGCCGGCCTGTTGCCGGTGCCGTTCACGCTGGACAACTTCATCCAGATATTCGACACGGCCAAGGTCACGCGCTGGTTTCTCAACAGCGTCGGCGTCGCCGTGCTCATGACCAGCATCACGCTGGTGCTGTCGTCGCTGGGGGGTTATGCCCTGGCCCGCATCCCCTTCCGCGGCGCGCGCTTCATGCTGATCTTCATCATCGCGGGGCTGACGGTGCCGGAACAGGCCGTATTCATTCCGCTGGATACGATGTTCGCGAACTGGCACATGAACAACACCATCATCGCCCTGGTCACGCCGCGCCTGGCGGTGCCCTTCGGCGTGTTCCTGATGATGCAGTTCTTCAAGGCGGTGCCGAAGGAACTCGAGGAAGCGGCGATCCTGGACAACGCGAGCCGGTTGAAGATCTTCTTCAGGGTGATGCTGCCGCTGGCCCGGCCGGCGCTGACCACGCTCGGCATCTTCACCTTCCTCTACTCCTGGAACGACTACCTCTGGCCACTGGTATCGGCCACGCAGGAGAACCACTACACCATCACCACGGGGCTGGCGAGCCTGCAGGGCAATTTCGCGCAGTCCGAGGGTCTGGGCTTTCTCATGGCCACGGCCGTGTTCGCCAGCGCCCCCGTGCTCATCGTCTACCTGATTTTCCAGCGCTATATCGTCCGGGGCATCGCCATGTCCTCGGGCAAATGATGCGTTCACAGAAAAAACCCGAGGGACGGGCCGCCCCGCCCCTGCGCACCCGAGGAGAGAGACCCATGAAGATGAAGAAACTGCTGGCCGTGGCCCTCACGGCCAGCCTGGGCGTGGCTGCGGCGGCACCGGCCGTCGCGGCCACCGACATCACGCTGTTCCGTTTTTTCGGCAGCTGTAACGACCAGTACGCCAACGTCACCCATCTCGACAAGGCGGTGGGCGAATGCGGGATCATTCAAGTCCTGACCAACAAGTTCAACGCCGAGCACAAGGGCAATATCGCGGTCAAGACACAGGCGGTCGACTGGGGCACTTACTACAACCGGCTGAACGCCACGTTCATGAACCGCAACCCGCCGGCGGTCGCGGTGATGCACCGCAGCCACCTGGCCGACTACGTGGCACGCCACCTGCTCACGCCCTTGAACGGCCTGTTCAAAAAAGTCGGGATCAATACCAACGACTTCGTGCCCGCCGCGCTCAAGAGCGTGACCTTCAACGGCAAGATCTACGCCCTGCCCTTCGATCTGCACGCCATCCTGTGGCACATGAATACCGGCCTGCTCAAGAAGGCGGGCCTCGTCGGCGCGGACGGCCAACCCCGGATCCCGAACAGCGTCGATCAACTCATGGCACAGGCGAAGCAATTCAAAAAAGCCACGGGCAAGCCCTACATACTGCTTGCCGGCTCGGTCGATCCAATGGTGACGCGGCTGTTCGAAACGCTGGTCTGGCAGCAGGGCGGCCATCTGGTCGATTCCGATCTGAAGCACGCCGATATTGATTCCCCCGACGCGCACAAGGCGCTCGCCCTGATCAACACGCTCATCGACAAGGGCTACATGGCGGCTCAGTACAACTACACCGACGCCCAACAGGCGTTTCTCGATGGCAAGGGCGGCGTGATCATCAACGGCACCTGGGTGATCAACGCCTACGACCAGCAGGCTTCCAACAAGAGCAGTGCACTGCACAGCTATGCCGTCGCGACCTTCCCGACGCTGTACTCCCAGCCCGCCGTATGGGCAGACGGCCACTGCTGGGTGATGCCGCGGGGCGGTGCCACCGGCGATCAGCGCGATGCCGCGGCGAAGCTGTTGAAGTATTTCTACGACCACGACCTGGCCTGGTCCCACACGGGCCATCTGCCGGTGCGCGAGTCGGTACTCAAGAGTGACGCCTTCCGCGATCTGCCCCATCGCAAAGCGATCCTGAGCACGACCCACGAAGCCCGCGGCATACCCGGTGCCACCCGCTCCCAGGCCGGCATCCAGGACGCCCTCAACCAGCAGTTGCAGGCGACCTATCTCACCGGCAAGAGCCAGGACGCGGCGCTGAAGGCGGCTCAGAAACGTGTCGACGCCATCCTGTCCGGCCGTCACTGAGCCTGTCGAGGAGACCTGACCCGTGTTTTTTGCCACCCAGAACGGGGGCGGCGATGTCGCCTCCCGGAGGTCCCCCCACCGCCCTCGGATCAGCCTCGACGGCATCTGGGGGTTCGAATTCCAGCCCGAAGACGACACGCGCCAGCCGATGCCGGACATCGAGATTCCCGGCGTCTGGCAGGCGCAGCATGCTGCCCTCAGAATGGCCTTCGGGACCGGCGTATATCGGCGGCGCGTCACGGTGCCGGCCGACTGGGCCGGCGCGTCGATACACCTGTGCATCGGCGCCTCGAATTACCGCACGGCGGTGTACGTTGACGGAACCCCGGTCGCCTGCCACGAGGGCGGCTATCTGCCCTTTGCCTGCGATCTCACCGCTCACGTCACGCCGGGCGAAGCGGTCCTGCTGGAAATTCGGGTCACGCTGCCCTCGCCACGCCCGCAAGCCGACGGCACGCCCGGTTTCGCCGATATTCCCCACGGCAAGCAGAGCTGGTATGGCCCGCTCGGCGGCATCTGGCAGTCGCTCTGGATCGAGGCCCGTTCTGTCCGGCACATCGCAGACCTGCGACTCGGCTCCCAACTCGGCTCCGATGGCGCCGGCGTGTGCCGGGCCCGGGGCAGACTGCACGGCGATGGCCGGCCCGCGGCGGACGAACGGCTTCGCCTCACCGTCCGGGCCCCGGATGGCACGACGGTCGCCGAGTGCACGCATGCCGGCGTCGCAGACGAATACGACCTGCAGACGAAAGTCGCCTTGCCCATGCTCTGGTCGCCGGACGACCCGTTACGCTACGACATCGGCGTCGAACTGGTGCGCGATGGCGCGGTGGTCGATGCGCTTCACCGCCAGACCGGTTTTCGCAGCATCGTGGCCGAGGGCGGGGAGCTGCTGCTGAACGGCGAGGCGTTCATCCTGCGCGGCGCCCTCGACCAGGATTATTACCTGGATACACTCTGCACGCCGCCGTCGGAAGCCTTTCTGGAGAATCAGTTGCGCCAGGCGAAAGCGATGGGCTTCAACTGTCTGCGCTGTCATATCAAGGTTCCCGACCCCCGTTATCTCGACGTCGCGGACCGCCTGGGCATGCTGCTCTGGTGTGAAATGCCGAACTGGGGGCAATGGTCGACGGCCGCAGCGGAACGTGGCCTGGCCACGCTCGAAGGCATGATCGCCCGGGACGATCATCACCCCTCGATCATCGCCTGGACCCTTGTCAACGAAGACTGGGGTACCGACCTGACCCTGGAGGGCGACCAGCGCGCCTGGCTCAAACGGGCATTCCGCCGGATCAAGACCCTCGACCCCTCCCGGCTGGTGGTCGACAACTCGCCCTGCGAACCCAATTTTCACTTGCGCACCGATATTGCCGACTATCATTTCTATCGCGGCATTCCGGACCGGCGCGATCAATGGGATGCATTCATCGCGGCCTTCGCCGAACGCCGTTATCCCCTGTTCAGCCCACACGGCGACGCCGAGACGGCCGGCGACGAGCCCTTGATCCTGTCGGAATTCGGCAACTGGGGGCTGCCTCGAGTCGATGCCCTGCGCGACGCTGCAGGGCGCGAGCCCTGGTGGTTCGATACCGGCAGCGACTGGGGCGACGGCGTGATGCTGCCCCGCGGCATCGAGATGCGTTTCGGCCAATATCATCTGGATCGTGTCTTCGGGTCGCTGGATGGCTTCATCGCCGCCACCCAGGAACAGCAGTTCCAGTCGCTGAAATACGAAATCGAATCCATGCGCGCCCAGCCGACGATCGCCGGTTACGTGGTAACCGAGCTGACCGACGTCCACTGGGAAGCCAATGGCCTGATGGATATGGCGCGCAATCCGCGCGACTTCGCCGAGCGTTTCGCGGCGGTCAATGCCCCGACCGCGCTGCTGCCACGACTGCCCCGCCATGCCGTGAAGCCGGGCGAGCGGGTCAGCCTGGCCCTTGGCATCGCGCACGATGATCCGGCGCCGCTCGATGGCATGCGCCTGCAATGGCGCTGGGACGGTCACACCGAATACGGCGAACAGCTGATACCACGCCTGGATAGAGGCGTTCAGCCGCTGCCGGGGCTGCCGCTCGACATTCCAGCGGATCGCGCCCCGGGCGAAGCACGATTACACCTCGCGCTGGTCGATCGCGCCGGGCATCCGAGCGCGCTGGGCGAGACCTCCCTGACGGTGATGCCCGAGACCGGCGCCGGCGCCCCGACTCCCGTGGTCTGGCCGGCCAGACCGGAGCTGTCACCGTGGCTGGAGGACGCGGGTATACCGATGGCCCAGAGCCGCGATCAGGCGCGGGTCCTGGTGGCGACCCGGCTCGACGACGAACTCGTCGAGCGCGTGCGGCGCGGTGCCAAGCTGCTGCTGCTCGTGGATGATACCGATGCCATCCCCTCGCCCCCCGGCGTGGTACCGGTCTACCCGGAATTCCCGCGCGCTGCCGTCGTCTCGCGGGAAAGCTCGGTCTGGCGCGGGGACTGGGCGTCCGGATTTTCCTGGCTGCGCCGGACCGGTGCCTATGCCGACATTCCCGGGCCGCCGATGCTCGGCCAGGCCTTCGCCGCGATCACACCCGGCCATGTGCTTTTGGGCTTCCGCACCGACGATTTCGCCGACGACGTGCGCGCCGGCATGGTGATGGGCTGGATTCATCGCGGGGCTGCGCTCATCGCACGGCGAGCGCTGGGCGAAGGCGCGGCCGTGTTGTGCACGTTGCCCGTTCATCGCGCTGAAGCACGCGGCGATCCAATGGCACGGCAACTGAGCCAGGCCCTGGTGCGCGACACAAACGAAACGGTCGGTCGCCCACTCGATTGAAATCATGTCCGCGCAACCGCGCCCCGGACGTCCCTGCCGCGCGGTCTGCAATGCCACGCCCCTCAATGCCCGCATCGTCCGCCGCGGGGCATGTCCCTATTCGGGGATCGGGCATCGCACGGTTTCGACGCGGTATGATCGCGCTTCAGATTCCGCCCGGGATTTTTGTTCATGCCCGCATTGAACTGGCGCGACGTGCTCGCCGAGCTCGTCGCCGAACCGACCATGAGCAGCGACGACCCGACGCTGGATCGTGGCAATCGCCGCGCGGCCGAGAGGCTTGCCGCTCGGCTCGACGACTTCGGCTTCGACTGTGATATCCACCCGATCGGCGAGCGCGAGGACAAGGTCAACCTGATCGCGCGGCTCGGCCCGACCGAACGACGCTCGGAATCGGGCCTGGTGTTTGCCGGACATCTCGATACCGTGCCCTACGATGATACCGGGTGGGATTCGGACCCGTTCGCGCTCACCGAACGCGATAATCGCCTCTACGGCCTCGGCACGACCGACATGAAAGGCTTCGTGGCATTGGCCGCCGGCGTGGCGACGGAATACGCCGACCAGCCGCTCGAGGCACCGTTGTCGCTTGTGGTCACCGCCGACGAAGAATGCGGCATGGACGGCGCTCGCGCGCTGGCCGATAACGGCATCGCCGCCGGGCGCTACTGCGTGATCGGCGAGCCGACCTCGCTGGTACCGATCCGCCAGCACAAGGGTATTTTCATGGAGACGATCGAGACCATCGGCGCCTCCGGCCATTCCAGCAATCCGGCGCACGGCGCCAACGCTATCGAGGCCATGCATCTGGCGATCAGCGCCATCCGCGCGCTGCGCGACGAACTCGCCGGACGCGACCCGGCCGACGGCTTTCCCGTGCCGCACGCCACGCTCAACCTCGGCACCGTACGCGGCGGCGATGCCGCCAACCGGATTCCCGCGCGCTGCCGACTCGACATCGACCTGCGCTTCCTGCCCGGGGATTCGATCGACGACCTGCGCGAGTCGCTGCGCAGTCGGGTCCGCGCCGCGCTGGCCCAAAGCGACTGCGAGGTCCGCTTCTCAGCGCTGTTCGCGGGCACGCCAGCGCTGGAAACGCCACCCGACTCGCCGATCGTTACCGCCTGCGAGGAATTGACCGGGCATGAAGCGGCCGCCGTGGATTTCGGCACCGAAGGCGCGTTCTACAACGCCATCGGCATGGAAACCGTGATTCTCGGCCCAGGCGACATCGCGCTGGCCCACCAGCCCAACGAATATCTGGCCTTGTCGCGCGTGGCGCCGATGCAATCGATTCTGCGTTCGCTGGTGCAGCGTTTCTGCCGGCCCGGCTAAGCCCCTTCAGTCGCCGAAAACCCGCTTTTTTTGGTCTAATGCCGCGATGCACGCCAGCCGCGATCACAATCCGTTAGCCGTCGACCAGAACGCCATGGTCGCCGCGTTGCGCGCGTCCGCACCCTATGTGCACGCGCATCGCGGGCGTACGTTCGTCCTCCACCTGCCGGGCGAGGCTGCGGCATCGCCGCGTTTCGTCGACCTGATCTACGACATCGCGCTGCTCGCCAGCCTCGGCGTGCGACTGGTGATCGTGTTCGGGGCGCGCCCGCAGATCGACGGCGCCCTGTCGGCCGCCGGCCTCATGCCCCGTTTCGCGAACGGCGTCCGCATCACCGATGCCGCCGCACTGGCCTGCGTGCGCCAGGCCGTCGGCAGCCTGCAGATGGCCTACGAGGCGCACCTGTCGACCAGCCTCGCGAGCACGCCGATGGGCGGCGCACGCATCTCGACCGCCAGCGGCAACCTGGTCACGGCCCGGCCCATGGGTGTGGTCAACGGCGTGGATCACGGCCATACCGGCGAAGTCCGGCGTATCGACGCGGCCAGCATCAATGCGCATCTGGCGCGCGGGCATATCGTGCTGCTGTCGTGCATCGGCTACTCGCCCTCGGGCGAGATCTTCAACCTGGTCACCGAAGACGTGGCCGGCGCCACCGCGGCCGCTTTGGCGGCCGACAAATTCGTGCTAATGCATCCGGGCGAAGCGATGCATGCACGCTTCGCGGAATCGTCGCCCGGGCTCACGGTGGACGCCGCGCAGGCCATGCTGGACACCGGGAACAGCGATCTCGCCGCCGCGGACCGGGCGCGGCTGGAGGCGGCGATCCGCGCCTGCAATTCCGGGGTCGAACGCAGCCATCTCGTGAGTTTCGAAACCGACGGCGCGTTGTTGCGCGAGCTGTATTCGCGCGACGGGCTCGGCACCATGGTCGCCGCCGACACTTACGACGCCGTGCGTACCGCCACGCCCGAGGATCTGGGTGGCGTGCTCGCGCTGATCGAGCCGTTGGCCGCGGCCGGGCTGCTGGTGCCGCGCTCGCGCGAGGCGATCGAGCTCGATATCGAACGCTATGTGGTGATGGCCCGCGACGGCTTGATCACCGCCTGCTGTGCGCTCATGCCCTACAGCGAGGAAGCCGTGGGCGAACTGGCCTGCGTGGCGGTTCATCCCGCCTATCGCGGCGGCAACCGGGCCGCCATCCTGCTGGCCGAGGTCGAAAAACGCGCCCGCGCGGCCGGGCTCACGCAGCTGTTCGTGCTCACTACGCGCGCGCCGCACTGGTTCGTCGAACACGGGTTCGCCCCGTCGAGCATCGACGCCCTGCCGCTGGCCAAGCGGGCGATGTACAACTATCAGCGTAATTCGGCGGTATTGATCAAACCGTTGATCACCGCCTGATCACGCCGCCATGGCACGCGCGAAGCATATTCCGCGGGTTTTCGTTGCCCAGGCGCTGGCCGAAGGCGCGACCATCGAGCTGCCGGACGCCAAACGTCATCATCTGGCGACCGTGCTGCGCCTGTCGGCCGGCGATGCGCTGGTGCTGTTCAACGGCGACGGCGCCGAATACGCCGCCAGCTTGATCACGGCCGACCGCAAGCGTGCCGAAGCCCGTATCGACCAACGCACCACACCCCGGCGCGAATCCCCGCTCGAGATCACGCTGCTGCAAGCCGTGGCCCGGGGCGATCGCATGGATTTCGCGCTGGCCAAGGCCGTGGAGCTGGGCGTCACCGCCATCCAGCCCGTGTTCACCGCGCGCGGCCAGGTCAAGCTCGACGGCGCCCGTCTGGCCAAGAAACAGGGCCATTGGCAGCGCATCGTCGAATCGGCGGCCGAACAGAGCGGGCGGCTGCTCTGTCCGGAATTACGCGACGCCACCGATCTGGCCGGACAGATCGACAACCCGCCCGCCGCCGATCGTTACCTGATGCTGGCGCCGGAAGCGAACGTCGGCCTGGCCGCGCAGACGCCGGCGACCCGCATTGCGCTGTTGATCGGCCCCGAATCCGGCCTGTCGAACGACGAAATCGCCCGCGCCGCCGCCGCCGGTTGGCAGCCGCTGGCGCTCGGGCCCCGCGTACTGCGCACCGAAACCGCCGGCATGGCCGCACTGGCCGCGCTGCAGACGGCTTGGGGCGATCTGGCGGGCTGAGTGGCCTCGTTCCTTGAAGCAATCTGTCCGCAGATCGACGCCGACTCACGCAGATGGACTCGGCTCGCTTGCGCTTCGCCGAAATTGAAAGTCGTTGATCTCGGTGCCGGGCTCAGCGCTTCAATTCGCCTCATTCCAAATCTGCGTACATCTGCGTACATCTGCGGATAAAAACAGATCGGCAAAGCGGAGCGAGCCGATCGTCCATCGTCATTCGGCGGACGAGTACATGCAGCCAGACCAGACGACGATACGCAGCTGAAGCACGTTTCGCGGTCCACGGATTTATTCCTTAAATCTATCCGCAGATCGACGCCGATTCGCGCAGATCGATCCGGCGCGTTTCGCTTTACCGGGATCGTACCCTCAAGTAACGCGACGAGCTGTTCTGCTGACACAGATTGCCGTTCATCTGTGTAGATCGGCGTCGATCTGCGGACAAAACCCACCTGTCAAGTTCCAATCTGTGTGACTCGGTCTACATCGGTGGACAAACAAGCCGATCGGCGAAACGAGCCGGGCCGCGTATCATTATTCAGCGTGCCCAAGGGCGATCACTGTATGCTCTCGAGGGTCGTGAAGCGGCGCACGGCTGTCTTGCCCTGCGGCTCGAAAAGATCGAGCTTTCGCTCCTCCGCTAAACACCCAGCCCGCCGAGGCACGGCATCAGTAGTGATATCGCAATTGCGCAATAAGCGGTGCATCCTCGGTTACCTTGTATACGATTCGATATTCGCCATTGATGCGTCGGGACCAGTATCCGGACAGGCCATGCTTGAGCGGCTCGGGTTTGCCGATCCCCTCGAACGGCGTTCGCTGAATCTCCTTGATGAGCTGATGGATGCGACGTACGGTCTTTTTTTCCGTTTTCTGCCAGTAGAGGTAGTCTTCCCAGGCATGCTCGGAAAAGGTGAGTTTCATTCAAGAAGCTCCCTCTCCTCGCCGCCCCCTTGTTCAAGCTCGGCAACCGATTCGAGCAGACGGCGCGCGTTTTTGGGCGCACGCAAAAGGTATGCAGTCTCCTGGAGGGCTTCATAGTCTTCCAGAGACATCATCACCACCGAAGCGGCCTTGCTTCTGGTGATGATGACGGGCGCGTGGTCGTCACAGACCTGTTCCATTGTTTTTGCCAGGTGGGTTCTGGCGGCCGTGTAGCTGATGGCGTCCATAACAATGACCTGTACATAATTTAGAACATGTGCAATATATCGTACGCATCCTGGCTTCAGCAAGCGATAGCAGCCGGCCGGTTTTCAGTCCTTGAGGCAATCTGTCCGCAGATTCACGCGGATGGACGCGGCTCGCTTTCGCTTCGCCGAAATTGAAAAGTCCTTGATGTCTGCGCCGAGCTCGGTGCTTGAATTCCCCTCATTTCAAATCTGTGTGAATCTGCGTACATCTGCGGATAAAAACAGATCGGCAAAGCGAAGCGAGCCGATCACCCGTCGTCAATCGGCGGACGAATACATCCGGCAAGAGCCGCCATGCCACCCAGCTGGAGCACTTTTCGCAGCCCGGAGCTTCGTTGCTTGAATCTATCCGCAGGTCGACGCAGATTCGCGCAGATCGATCCGGCGCGTTTCGCTTTACCGGCATCGTGAGCCCTCAAGTAACGCGACGAGCCGTTCTGCTAAGACAGATCGTTTTTCATCTGTGTAGATCGGCGTCGAGCTGTGGACAAACAAACCGATCGGCCAAGCGAAGCCAGCCGGACACGGTCTCGCCGATCGGCGGATGAAAAAAGCTCCGGCTGCGCTACCATGCGCGGCATAGCACACTGTCCGGCGGCCCGATCCGCCCAAGGAATCTGCAATGGCGTATTCGCTCGGCGTGGTGATGGATCCGATCGAGGACATCACGCCCTACAAGGACACAACGCTGGCCCTGCTGCTCGAAGCCCAGCGCCGCGGCTACACGATCCACTACTTCACCATGAGCGACCTGTTCGTGGCCGACGGCGTGGGCTACGGCACGGGCCGTGCCATCCGGGTTGCGGACGACAACGACGACTGGTTCG
This sequence comes from Salinisphaera sp. SWV1, assembly GCF_052044155.1. NCBI lineage: Bacteria > Pseudomonadati > Pseudomonadota > Gammaproteobacteria > Salinisphaerales > Salinisphaeraceae > Salinisphaera > Salinisphaera sp. SWV1. The sequence goes on along the minus strand of NZ_JBQDYE010000004.1, from coordinate 91,988 downwards.
CCTTCGCCGGCGAATCCAACACCCTGCCACTGGCGGACCTCGACGTGATCCTGATGCGCAAGGACCCGCCCTTCGACACCGAATACATCTACGCCACCTATATTCTGGAGCTGGCCGAGAACGAAGGCACGCTGGTGGTCAATCGTTGCGACGCGCTGCGCGACGTGAACGAGAAAATGGCGATCAATCGCTTCGCCCATCTGTGTGGGCCGACGCTGGTCGCCCGGCGCGCGGACGCGTTTCGGCGTTTCATCAAGCAGCACCGCGATGTTGTGCTCAAGCCGCTGGACGGTATGGGCGGCTCGCGCATCTTCCGCGTCACCCAGGGCAACGACAACACCAGCGTGATTCTCGAAGTGCTGACCGAGCACGGCACGCGCTATGCCATGGCCCAGGCCTATCTGCCCGAGATCGTCGATGGCGACAAGCGCGTGCTGCTGGTCGACGGCGAACCGGTCGGTTATGCCCTGGCCCGTGTTCCGGCCGAAGGCGAACTGCGCGGTAATCTCGCGGCCGGCGGCCGGGGCGTCGGCCGCGAGCTGACCGAGGCCGATCTGAAGATCGCACGCGAAGTCGGCCCGTACGTCCGGGATAAGGGACTGCTATTCGTGGGCCTCGACGTGATCGGCGACAAACTCACCGAAATCAACGTCACCAGCCCCACCTGCGTACGTGAGCTCGAGGCGCAATTCGGCATCAATATCTGCGCCAGGCTGTTCGACGCCATCGAGAAACGGCTCGATGTCCGATCGGCATAGCCGGCGCCGGTCGGGGCCGCGCTGGCTCCCGACGCGGCCCGGCCGAACGCTCGGGAACACCACCAGCGCATTTGCCGTCGCCCCCGGCGTCGGCCGATAATCAGGACATGGAAGCAATTCAATTCAAGAACCAGTTCCTGCTGGCCATGCCGGGCCGTGTCGAAGGCGAATTCGCCGACAGCGTGACCTTTCTTGCCGAGCATAATGACGACGGCGCGATGGGGCTCGTGATCAACAAACCCAGCGATCTCGCGGTGGCGGACATGCTGTCGCAGCTCGACATCGAGGCGCATGTTGCGCGCGGCATGCCGGTCTACTGGGGCGGCCCGGTACAGACCGAGCGCGGTTTTGTCCTGCATCGTGATGAAGGCGACTGGGAGTCGAGCCTGCATATCGACGGCGGCCTGGCGATCACCACCTCGCGCGACATTCTCGAGGCAATCGGCAACGGGTTCGGCCCGAGCGCGTTCCTGATCACGCTCGGCTACGCCGGCTGGGGCGAAGGCCAACTCGAACAGGAGGTGCTCGCGAATAGCTGGCTCACCACACCGGCCGACCCCCACATCATGTTCGATTCGCCGATCGAGCGACGCTGGTCGGACGCTGCCGGGCTGCTGGGCGTATCCGCGCACCAGCTGTCCGGTATCGCCGGCCATGCCTGACGCCGAGGTCGCGCTCGGCTTCGATTACGGCAAACGACGAGTCGGCATCGCCGTCGGCAGCACGGTCACCGCCAGCGCGCAGCCGCTCACGACGCTGACCCACCACGACGGCATGCCGGACTGGACCGCGCTCGATGCCCTCATCGAGGAATGGCGCCCGAGCGCGCTCGTTGTCGGTCTGCCATTGAACGCGGACGGAAAAACCCAGAAGATGACGCATCGTGCGCGTAATTTCGCCGAGGAGATCTGGGGCCGCTACCGGCTGACCGTGCACACCGTGGACGAGCGCTATACCAGCATCGAAGCGGGTGAGCGACTGCGCGCCGCCCGTGCGTCGGGCAGTCGCGGCAAACGCCTGGCCAAGGGCGATGTCGACGCCATGGCCGCGCAGACGATTCTGGAAAGCTGGTTGACCGGCCAAATCGGGGCGACCTGATCCCGAAGCGTGCGGGGCACCGGCCGGCCTTCTCAGCGCAGCCGCATCGCGCGCATAATTCAACGCACAAAGCCAGGGAACAGCCGATGACCGATCCGTCCGAAAGCTTCGACGTCGATGCCGCGCTCGCGGCGCTGACTGCGCAGGTCGAACCACTGATCGCCGAGCATCCGCAGGCAGTGATCGTCGGCGTCGAAACCGGCGGCGCCTGGATCGGCGAACGCCTGCACGCGCATTTCGAGCTGGCCACCCCGATGTGCACCCTCAACATCAGTTTCTATCGCGACGATTTCTCGATGGTCGGGCTGCATCCCAGCGTCGGCCCCTCGAATATCCCGGCCGATATCGACGGCAGGACCGTCATCCTCGTTGACGATGTGCTCTACACCGGGCGGACCGTGCGCGCGGCGCTCAACGAACTGTTCGATTACGGCCGCCCGGCCGCGGTGAAACTGGCCGTGCTGGTCGATCGCGGCGCGCGCGAGCTGCCATTCGCGCCCGATGCCGCCGGCCTCAAGCTCGACCTCGACAAGAGTCGCCGGATCAAACTGACCGGTCCGGAACCGCTGCGCCTGACCATGCGCTAGCGTGATTTCACACCATGGATTGCCAGCGATTCTTCGTGCCCGGCCGGGCCCGGCGATGCACGGGCTTCACCGGACACCCGGACGCGCTGCACCCGACCTGCCTGCCGATTGTCACGACTGCCAGAAAAGCGCATGAACACGGATATCCAGCTCGATAGCCAGGGCGGCCTTCGCCATCTGCTGACCACCGAAGGGCTGCCGAAGCTCCTGCTCGAGCGGATACTGGATACGGCGGAATCGCTGGTACCCGAAATCGGCGCGCCGCCGAAGAAAGTGCCACTGCTGCGCGGCAAGACCGTGTTCAACCTGTTCTTCGAAAACTCGACCCGAACCCGCACCACATTCGAACTGGCCGCCAAGCGTCTGTCCGCCGACGTCATCAACATGGATGTCGCCACCTCCTCGCGCACCAAGGGCGAGGACGATCTCGACACCCTGTTCACGCTCCAGGCCATGGGGGCGGACATCTTCGTGATCCGCCACCCCGACAACGGCGCCGCCGCGCGTTTCGCCGCAAACGCCGCGCCGCACGTGGCCATCATCAACGCCGGCGATGGCAGCCACGCCCATCCGACGCAGGGCCTGCTGGATGTGTTCACCATTCGCCGTCATCGGCCGGACTTCGAAAATCTCGGAATCGCCATCGTCGGCGATATCGCGCACTCGCGGGTCGCGCACTCCACCATCCACGCCCTGCGCACGCTCGGCACCACCGATATCCGCGTCATCGGGCCCGACCGCTTCCTGCCGCCGGACCCGGCCGCGCTGGGCGTGACCGCGACCACCGATATCCGCACCGGCCTGGCCGGTGCGGATATCGTCATGGGCCTGCGCATCCAGCGCGAACGCATCGAAGGCGACGCCCTGGCCGGCGTGGCCGACTATCACCACGACTTCGGCCTGACTCCGGCCAACCTGGCACACGCGGCGGAAAACGCCCTGATCATGCACCCCGGCCCAATCAATCGCGGCGTCGAGATCACGGCCGATATCGCCTACTCGGACCAGTCGCTCATCCTCGAACAGGTGCGAAACGGCATCGGCATACGCATGGCGGTGATGGCGATGATCGCGGATCAGACCAGGGGCGGCTCACCCGAAGACCCATAATCCTCGTGGTCGTCAGGCTCGTGCGCTTCCTGGTAGGCCTCGACCCGATTGGCCACTTCCTGCGCACGCTTGACCCGGGCCACGTGGTAGATCGCGTCGCCGGCGTGCGCCAGCGGTAGATAGGATCGGCCGATAACGATCCCGGCGTGCTCGGCGGTCACGGCCACTTCGTCGGCGCCGAAGGGATCGGCGACATAGGCCAGCACCTGCTCGGTCTCGACGTACTCGCCCAGTTCGACCAGGGAGCGCAGAATGCCGGACTCGGGGGCTCGCTGCCACGATGAGTCTTCGGCGACCACCGGTTTGGGCGGGCGCCTGGATACCTTGCGGCGCGGCAGCATGCCGAGATGGCGCATGACGCCGCGGATGCCGCGTACGCCGGCCCGGATCGAGAATTCATCGAAGCGGAGCGCCTCGCCGGCCTCGTAGAGCAACAGCGGCACGCCCTTGCGGTCGGCGTATTCGCGCAGCGATCCCTCGCGCAGGGAAGCGTCGATGAGCAACGGGCAGCCGAAGGCATCGGCCATGGCGCGGACGGTCGGCTGGGACAGGTCGGCCCGGATCTGTGGCAGGTTGGCGCGGTGGATGGCGCCGGTATGCAGGTCGATGCCGTAATCGGAGTGCAAGACGATCTCCTCGATGAAGACCTTCGCCAGCCGCCCCGCCACCGAGCCGTGTTCGCTGCCGGGAAACGAACGATTGAGATCGCGCCGGTCCGGCAGATAGCGCGAGTTGCGCAGGAAGCCGTGGACGTTGACGATGGGCACGACAATCAGCGTGCCGCGCAGTTGCTTGAGTTCGCGCAGGCGCAGGACCCGCCGGATGATCTCGACGCCGTTGAGTTCATCGCCGTGCACTGCGGCCGAAATGAACAATGTCGGCCCGGGCTTGCGGCTGCGAATCACGTTGACCGGCATGGTCAGCTTGGCGTGGGTGTACAGATCGGCGACCGGGATATCGATGGTCACGTTCTCGCCCGGTGGCACCGTCCGGCCGGCGATCTCCAGCGGCGCGGCGCGGGATTTTCTCTTGTGGTTGTCAGTCATGGGGCCCCGGTATCCGGCTTGCTCCACTCACGGCGTGCGGGCGACGCTGCCCAGCACACGGGCCGGCCCTGTGTCGCAGGGCGCCCCGCCGCCGGCCCGCTGCGCGGGGTTGGCTAGCCCACGCCGCGGGTGCGGGTCTTGCCACGCTTGGAGTGATTTTCGATGAAAGCGATGATCTGGCCGGCGATGTCCTTGCCGGTGGCGCCCTCGATACCTTCCAGGCCCGGCGAAGAGTTGACCTCCATCACGACCGGACCGTGGTTCGAGCGCAACAGATCCACACCGGCCACGTTCAGGCCCATGATCTTGGCGGCTCTGACCGCGGTCGAGCGTTCCTCCGGCGTGATCTTGACCACGCTGGCCGAGCCGCCGCGATGCAGGTTGGAGCGGAAATCGCCGTCCTTGCCCTGGCGTTTCATGGAGGCCACGACTTTCTCGCCGATCACAAAGCAGCGGATATCCGCGCCCCGGGCTTCCTTGACGTATTCCTGCACCAGGAAGTGGGCGTCCAGCCCGCGAAAGGCATCGATCACCGATTCCGCCGCGCCGCGCGTCTCGGTCAGCACCACCCCCTTGCCCTGGGTGCCCTCGGTGAGCTTGATCACGTAGGAATTGCCGCCGACCAGGTCGAGCAGGTCGTCGGTATCGTCCGGCGAATGCGCAAAACCGGTCACCGGTAGGCCGATGCCCTTGCGCGAGAGCAGTTGCATCGAGCGCAGCTTGTCGCGGGAGCGCGAGATCGCCACCGACTCGTTGAGCGGATAGACGCCGATCATCTCGAACTGGCGCAGCACCGCCGTGGCATAAAAGGTGATCGAGGCCCCGATACGCGGAATGATCGCGTCGATGCCTTCGAGCTTCTTGCCCTTGTAATGGATCTCCGGTGCGTGCGGCACGATGTTCATGTAGCAACGCAGGGGATCGACCACCATCACGTCGTGGCCACGCCCCTTGGCCGCCTCGCTGAGCCGGGAGGTGGAATACAGGTTCCTGTTGCGGGACATGATGGCGATCTGCATGGCTCAACCTCTCGGCCTCAAAGACTCGTGCGCGGCCCCGGTACACCCGGGGCTGCATTGGGCGAACAACCCCGCGCGACGCAACCACCGCCGGCAAGGCCCGACGCTACGCCCAGGGCGGTCGGCCGGTCAGAAACGAAACGGTCGGATCGACGCACAGCGCCGACATCGCGGTGCGCCCGACCAGCATCCGGAACAACATCGTATCGCGTGCGGTCAGCGTGATCTCGACCGGCCAGCGCCGGCCCGACATCATCAGATCGGTGGCGATGACATGCCGCCATTCGCGATGACCGCCGGAATCGCGCACATTGCGCTCATCGACGATCGGCGCCTGGCACCAGACGACGTGTTCGGTATTGCCCTGATATGGATGAACGCCGAATCGCGCGACGCGCTGGCCGTGTTCCTGCCCGGTTTCGAGCGAGAACGTGTGCAACGCCGACGTTCTCGCGCCAGTGTCGATCTTGGCCTTGATCCAGTCAATGCCCAGATCGGGCAGGCTCACCCACTCGCGCCAGCCCACATGGGTCCGGGCGGGCATCGGATTGTTGGTCTCATGCATGTCGCATCGCTCGCAGATATCGGGCCGGGCTGGCAAATCAGTGGCTTGCGAAAGCCAACCGGCTCTGAAGATTATCGCGCGAGTCGGCCTGGTCGAGGGCCTCGTCCACCGCGATATGTCCCGCCTTGACCCGAGCCAGCAACGAGTCGTCGAAGGTCACTGCGCCGCTTGCCGGGTCGGCGTCGGCCAGCGCCTCGGCGACTTTTTCCAGCCGCCCCTTGAGAATCAGGTCGGCGATGTAGGCCGTGTTCAGCAGAATTTCGTAGACGGCCACACGCCCGCCGTCCTTGCCCGCGACCAGCCGCTGGGAAACGATCGCCCGCAGGTTCATCGACAAGTCCATGTACAGCGACTCGCGCTGGGATTCGGGAAACAGCGATACCAGACGCTGCAGGCATTGATAGGCGTTGGCGGCGTGCATGGTGGCCATCGCCAAGTGCCCGGTGCCGGCCAGCTGGACACAGGCGTCGGCGGTCGCCATGTCGCGGATCTCGCCGACCTGGACCACATCGGGCGCCTCGCGCATGGCCGAGCGCAGGGCGCGGGCGAAACTGCGGGTATCCGTGCCGAGTTCGCGCTGGTTCACGATCGAGCGCTTGTGGCGGTGCATGAACTCGACCGGGTCCTCGATCGTGAGGATATGCCCGGCCGCATTCTCGTTGCGATGATTGACCATCGCCCCGAGTGTGGTCGACTTGCCCGATCCGGTCGCGCCGACCACCAGCACCAGCCCGCGCTTCAACAGCGCCAGCCGCTTGAGCACGTCCGGCATGTCGAAATCGGCCATCGTCGGCACGTTACCGATGTTGCGCAACACCATCGCCACCGAGCCGCGCTGACGGAACACGTTGACGCGAAAGCGGCCCGTGGTGCCGAAGCGAAACGCGAAATCCAGCTCGCGTTCGGTTTCGAACTCGGCCTGCTGCGCCTCGCTCATGAGCGAATACGCGAGTTTCTCGATATAGGCCGGCGTGAGCGTGTGTTCGGCCGCTGCCCGGATCGGGTAGATCTGGCCGTCGATGCGGAGGGTGACCGGGGCATGCGTGGTGAAATAGATATCCGACGCCTGCTTGTCCATCGCGAGCTGCAGGAACGCCTCGATACGGGGGTTATCGTCCACGCGGATCGCCCTCGTCGCCGCGCCGTGCGTCGTCTTCGTGATCGGCCATGGTCAGCGAGCGCACCTCCGGGTCCATCGACAGGTTCTGGCGCGCCCGGGTGCTGTTGAGCTTGATGTTCAGGCGCAGTTCGTTCTGCGAATCGGCATTGCGCAGCGCCTCGGCGAAGTCGATCAACCCCTCTTCGAACAGCTGGAACAAGTCCTGATCGAAGGTCTGCATACCCAGCTCCGTGCCGCGCGCCATGACATCGCGCAGTTCGGCGACCTTGCCCTTGAACACCAGGTCAGTCACCAGCGGCGTGTTGAGCAACACCTCGACCGCCGCGGCACGACCGCCGCCGACCTTGCGCACCAGACGCTGCGAAATGATTGCGCGCATGTTGAGCGACAGATCCATGAGCACCTGTTCGCGCTTGCCCTCATCGAAGAAATTGATCACCCGGTCGAGCGCCTGGTTGGCGTTGTTCGCATGCAGCGTGCACAGCACCAGATGCCCGGTCTCGGCGAAGTTGAGCGCGTATTCCATGGTCTCGCGCGTGCGCACCTCGCCCACCAGGATCACGTTCGGCGCCTGGCGCAGCGTGTTCTTGAGCGCGTTCTCCCAGGACTGGGTGTCCACGCCGACCTCGCGCTGGGTCACGATCGACTTGCGATGCCGATGCACGAACTCGATCGGGTCCTCGATAGTGATGATGTGGCCGGCCTGGTTGGCGTTGCGATGGCCAAGCATGGCCGCGAGCGAGGTCGATTTGCCCGAGCCGGTCGCGCCGACGAAGATCACCAGGCCGCGCTCGGCCATGACCACATCCTTGAGGATCGGCGGCAGACCCAGATCGTCGAACTCGGGGATTTCGGTATTGATCACGCGGAGCACCGCACCCACCCGGCCCTGCTGCACGAACGCCGAAACACGAAAACGCCCCGACGACGGCGAGATCGCGAACTGCGCCTCCTTGAACTCATCGAACTCGCGCGCCTGCCGATCGTTCATGAGCGATCGCACCATCAGCGCCGATTGTTCCTCGGTGAGCGGGCGCTCCATGAGCGGCGTGAGCTGGCCGTCCTTCTTGATTGCGGGCGCGAAGCCGGCGGTGATGAACAGATCCGAGCCGCCATCGGCAATCAGCCGTTCCAGCAGTACGGTCACGAGTTTGGTGGCCTGGGCGCGATCCATAAGCGGTTACTGCGAAATCAAGACAACACGGGCGTCAGATCGAATCCTTGTTGGCCGCCTTGCGGGCGGCCTCCTCGCGATCGACCATACCGCGCTGAACCAGTCGCTGCAGGCATTGATCGAGTGTCTGCATGCCGGCCTGCTGGCCGGTCTGGATCGCCGAATACATCTGTGCGGTCTTGCCCTCGCGGATCAGGTTACGGATCGCCGGCGTGCCCATCATGATCTCGTGCGCGGCCAGCCGTCCGCGCGGCTTTTTCTTGAGCAGGGTCTGCGAAATCACCGCGCGCAACGACTCCGACAGCATCGCGCGCACCATTTCCTTCTCCTCGCCGGGGAACACATCGATGATGCGATCGATGGTCTTGGCCGCGGACGAAGTATGCAGCGTACCCAGCACCAGATGCCCGGTTTCGGCCGCGGTCAAGGCCAGCCGGATGGTTTCCAGATCGCGCAGCTCGCCGACCAGGATGGTATCCGGATCCTCGCGCAGCGCGGATCTCAGCGCCGCGCTGAACGAGTGCGTATCGCGCGAGATTTCGCGCTGATTGACCAGGCACTTGCGCGAGCTGTGCACGAATTCGATCGGATCCTCGATGGTGAGGATATGCCCGAGCTCGGTTTCGTTCTTGTGATTGACCATCGCCGCCAGCGTGGTCGACTTGCCGGAGCCGGTCGGCCCGGTCACCAGCACCAGCCCGCGCGGCAACGACGCGATCTCGCGAAAGATCGGCGGCGCTTCCAGGTCCTCCAGCGACAGCACGTCCGCGGGAATGGTGCGAAACACCGCGGCCGCGCCGCGATTCTGGTTGTAGGCGTTAACGCGAAAGCGCGCCAGGCCGCTGATCTCGAACGAGAAGTCCGTTTCCAGATGTTCGTCGAAATCGCGCCGCTGGCGATCGGTCATGATGTCGTAGATGAGATCGAAGACTTCCTTGTCTTCCATCGACGGCAGGTTGATGCGGCGGATATCGCCATCCACGCGAATCATCGGCGGCAGCCCCGCCGACAGGTGCAGATCGGAGGCGCCCTGTTTGACCGAGAACGCCAGCAGCTGCGAAATATCCATGCAATGTCTCCCCGAAACGCGCGTACGTTCTTTCCCCCGCCCGCACGATACGAACACGTTATCCTACCCATATCGGCCGGCCCCTGCTGCACTGGAGAATCGAATGTCCCGAACCGCTGATTCGAGCCCCGCGGCGGGCGTCGACGTTGCCGCCCGACTGGCCGATGTCCGGCATCGCATCGACCAGGCCGCGGCACGCTTCGATCGCGACCCCGCCACCATTCATCTGGTGGCGATCAGCAAGACCAAGCCGGCGGCGATGGTCGCAGCCGCCGTCGAGGCCGGGCAACGCGACTTCGGCGAGAATTACCTTCAGGATGCGCTGCCCAAGATCGAAACCCTGGCCGACCGTGACATCGCCTGGCATTTTGTCGGCGACATCCAATCCAACAAGACCCGCGACATCGCCGCCCACTTCGCCTGGGCGCACGCGGTGGATCGCTTCAAGATCGCACGCCGCCTGTCCGAACAGCGCCCCCAGGGCGCCGCGCCGCTCAACGTCTGCATTCAGGTGAATATCGACGCCGAAGCCAGCAAGTCCGGCCTCGCGCCCGATGCGGTTGCCGAGCTGGCGGACCGGATGGCCGAGCTGCCCGGCATTCGGCTGCGCGGGTTGATGGCGTTGCCGGCGGCCACCGACGATTTCGCGGCCCAGCGCCGACCGTTCGCCGCGCTGCGTGCATTACACGACGATCTGAACACGCGCGGCCATACGCTGGATGTGCTGTCGATGGGCATGAGCGCCGACATGGAGGCCGCCATCGCCGAAGGCGCGACGCATGTACGCATCGGCACCGCCATCTTCGGCCCGCGCGACCGCTGAACGCCGAGCCGTTCGAACGATTTATACCGACGCCGTTGCGGGCTACACTGCACCTCGTTACCGAACCCGGCCATCGATATGAATTCCAGCGACCAAGCCAAGCGCGCCGCGGCCGAAGCGGCCTATGAGTTTCTCGTCGAGGACGATTACATCGGCATCGGCACCGGCACCACGGTCAATCACTTCATCGACGTGATGGCCGAGCGCAAACCCTCGATCCGGGCCTGTGTATCGAGCTCCGAGGCCACCAGCGCGAAACTCAAGAAGGCGGGTTTCGAGATCGAGGAGCTCAACGACACCGGTAATCTGCCGGTCTATTTCGACGGCGCGGACGAAATCAACAAGCATTTCGAGATGATCAAGGGCGGCGGCGGTGCGCTCACCCGCGAGAAGATCATCGCCAGCGTATCGCGGCGCTTTGTGTGCATGGTCGACGAATCCAAGCGGGTCGATCCGCTCGGCAACTTCCCGCTCCCGGTCGAGGTGATCGAAATGGGCCGCAGCGCGGTGGCACGCCAGCTCGTCAAGCTCGGTGGCTCGCCGGAACTGCGCCCGAACGTGCGCAGCGACAACGGCAACCCGATCCTGGATGTCTATAACCTGGACCTGTCCAACGCCATCGCGATGGAAGACAAGATCAACGCCATCCCCGGCGTGGTCACGGTCGGCCTGTTCGCGCGCCGCCCGGCCGACGTGCTGATCGTCGCCGGCAAGCACGGCGTGGAAACGCTGACGCGCTGATTTCACTCCGACGCGCCGGCCGGCCCGATCGCGCCCGGCACGGCCCGCGTCCACAACCGTAACGCTATTCGTGACCCACTCCCGGCAAATCGCGCTGACGCCGTCGGCGCCGCTCGTGCAACTCATGGCCGTGGCCTGCGGGCTGGCCGTCGCCAACATCTATTACGCCCAACCATTGCTGGCCCTGCTCACTCGCAGTTTCGGCATCACCAGCAGCACCGCGTCGCTAATCGTCACGGTCACCCAGATCGGCTACGCCGCGGGCCTGGTTTTCATCGTGCCGCTGGGCGACCAGCTCGACCGGCGCCGATTGATCGCCTGGGTCGCCGCCGGCACCGGTGCCGCGTCCGTCGCGGCCATGATCAGCCCCGGTATAGGCTGGTTCGTGGCGTCGAGCTTTTTCATCGGGCTGACCGCGACCTGCGCCCAGATCATGGTGCCGATGGCCGCGCATCTGGCGGCCGAGGCCAAGCGCGGCGCCGTGGTCGGCCGCGTGATGAGCGGTTTGTTGATCGGCATTCTGCTGGCGCGGGCGTTCTCCGGCATCGTGGCCGACGCCGCGGGCTGGCGCGCCGTGTTCGGGATCGCGGCCGTGCTCATGTTCGGGCTGGCCGGGGTGCTCTATCGCGCGCTGCCGGCCGAGGCGGCCCCGGCATCGCGTCCGTCCTATGGCGCCACCCTGCTGTCGGTGGCCCGGCTTCTGGCCGAGGAACCGGTCCTGCGCCGGCGTATCGTCTATGGCGGCTGCGGCTTCGCCGGTTTCACCATCGTCTGGACCGCGCTGCCCTTCCTGCTCGCCAACGCGCCCTATCACTACAGCGAAACCCTGATCGGGCTGTTCAGCCTGCTCGGGGCCGCGGGCGCGCTGGGCGCCAATGCCGCCGGCCGGCTGCACGACAGCGGGCTCGGCCAGCGCGCCGTCGCCGGTTTCATGCTGGCGGCCATCGTGTCGTTCGCGGGCATGGGGCTGTTCAGCACCCACCTCGTCGCGATCATGCTCGGGCTGTTCTTCATGGACCTGGGCGTGCAGGGCGTGCAGATTCTCAACCAGAGCACGATCTACGCGCTGCGGCCGGAGGCCCGAAGCCGCATCACCACCGCCTACATGAGCTGCTTCTTCGTCGCGGGTGCCGTCGGCTCCGCGCTGGCGGGCGTGAGTTACCAGTTCGGCGGCTGGCCGGGCACCATGGCGGTCGCCGGGTTGCTGGAAACCACCGCGCTCGTGTTCTGGATGACCGAACGTGCGCCTTGAAAGCATCGCACCACCGGTTGCGCCCCGCGTCGCAGACCCTCATTTTGGCCGATGCGACGGTCGGCCCGCACACCGGCAAGGATAAGGACAGACCGCTATGGCCGAAACCATCGACGTTTTTCTGGAATGCCACGGCGCGCTGAGCGAGCACATGGGCGGCGACATGGTCGAGCTCGGGCTGGACGCGCCGCATACCATCGATCATCTCCTGGCCTGTGCCCGGACCCGGTGGCCGGAAGCGGCCGGACTGCTGTCGCGCACGGCCTGTGCGCGCGACGATGCGCTGCTGCCGCCCGAGACGGAAGTCGGGGCGGGCGACCGCATCGCGTTGATTCCGCCGGTCTCCGGCGGCGCGCCCGCCAGCGAGCCATCATCGCATCTGACCGCGGCCCCGCTCGATCTCGACGCACTCATGGCCGAAACCGAAGACGCACGCTGCGGCGCGCTGGTGGTGTTCGGCGGTACCGTGCGGCTGACCAACGCGGGCCGCACGGTCGAATCGATGGACTACTCCGCCTACGGGCCGCTCGCCGCGCGCACCATGGCCGACATCGAACGCGAAACCATGGACGCCTTCGATATTCATGCCTGCCGGCTGCAGCATCGCACCGGCCGTCTCGGCCTCGGCGAGATGAGCGTCTACGTCGTAGTGCGCGCGGTGCATCGCGCGCCGGCCTTCGATGCCGCGCGATTTGCCCTGGAACAGCTCAAGGCCCGCGTCGCCGTATGGAAGAACGAATACTATAGCGACGGCACGCATGCCTATCTGGAAGGCACCGAAGTGCCCCACCCCGAGCGGCCGCGCTGAGCCGGCCCGCCGGCCCCAGCCCTGGCTCGTTATCGACCCCGAGGATCGCAGCCTGTGAAAAACGTAGGCATGAAACCCGACACCCTGCGCTCGGCCGTGGCCGCAGCGCGCTTTTATGCGCCCCAGCATTGCCTGCAGCGCATCGCCTCGCGCGACACCGAAAAAGGCGACCCCCAGGCCTCGGCCCGCATCGCCGGCATTCTCGCGGCCAAGCGCACCGACGAACTGCTGCCGCTGTGCCATCCCCTGCCGATTCATGCCGCCGAGGTGCATTTCGCCATCGAGGCCGATCACGTGGCGATCGAGGCCGAAGTGCATACCATCGGCCCCACCGGTGTCGAAATGGAAGCGCTGACCGCGGCGAGCATGGCCGCGCTGACGCTCTACGACATGCTCAAGCCCTATGCCGAACCGGCGCAGCTGCGCATCGGTGATACCCATCTCCTGGAAAAACAGGGTGGCAAGAGCCATTATTCGCGCCGGCTCAAGACCGCCCTGCCCGCCACCGTACTCATGGTCTCCACCCCGGTCGCCGATGGCCACAAGAGCGATGCGGCCGGGCGCAGCGTGGCCGACGGCCTCACCCAGGCCGGTTTCGACCCGATCGACTATCGCGTGCTGCGCGACGACCCCGGCGCCGTGGATGCCACGATCAACGAAGCCGTCTCCTGGGAGACCCCGCTGATCGTGACCGTGGGCGGTACCGGCATCGGGCCGAAGGACAAGGTCGTCGAAACGGTCGAGCCGAAACTGACCACGCCCATGCCGGGCCTGATGGAAGCCGCTCGCGCCTTCGGCCTGAAGCGCACGCCCTACGCCGCGCTCTCACGCGGGGTTGCCGGCTTCATCGGATCGAGCCTGACCCTCACATTCCCCGGCAGCCGCGCCGGCGCCGAGGAAACGCTGGCCGCCGTACTGCCCAGCCTGATCCATATCGTGGAAATTCATCGGCGGTTCGCGGGCAAGAGCTGAGTCGCATGGTCCGCCGCCACGATCGACTTCGGCCGCCCCGATGAGCCCGTGTCGGATGACGCGGGTTGCGCTAATCCGACAACACTCAACCCGACCCTCGCCGCACGCCGGTCAATTATTGGGTTTGGCCGGCAAAATGGCGTCGCCGCCACGGACAGGCGCGCGAACCGCTACAGCCCACCCAGCCGTTGCCAGGCTTGTTCGGCCAGCGCCAGCGACTTGATCACGGCGTGCAGCGTCTGGCCCGGCTGCGGGTCGAGCACGGCCGCCGAGCGGCGCGTGATGCGCGCGTCGAGACGCTGGCCATCGATATCGAGCACCACGTCCACGGCGTAATCGTTGTCGTCCGGATGCACGCCGATGACCACACCGGCCAGCTGGTTGAGCGCGCTGGTCTGCTCGGGCGGCTTGCAGGCCAGGATTACGTCGCGCGCGCGCACGTGCACGGTCACCGATTCGCCCACGCGATGCTCGGTCAACTGTGGCACATACAGTTTCTGGTGCGGGCAGGCCAGCACACTCAACCCATATTCGGTTTCGTGCGAAACAAGCCGCGCGTTGAGCAAAACACCCGCCGCGGGGCCGGCGTCTTCGCCGAGCAGGTCCGGCCTTGCCAGGAACTCCGCGGTGGCGCCGGAAAACACGATCCGACCATCGCGGATCGCGGCGACATGCCGATTGGCCAGGCGCAGCAGCTCGTCGAGCTGGTGGCTGACGAACACGATCGGCAGGGCACTTTCGGCGCTGAGCCGTTCGATATAAGGCAGCACTTCGCGTTTGCGCGGCGCGTCCAGCGAGGCCAGCGGCTCATCCAGCAGCAACAGATCGGGATCGGACAACAGCGCCCGGCCGATCGCCACACGCTGGCTCTCGCCGCCGGACAGATCGCGCGTGCGCCGGGCCAGCAGATGGCCGATGTCGAGCATGCCCACCACCTGATCGAAGCGGGCCCGGCTCGGCCGCTGCCGGCTGAACCAGCCGCCATAATCCAGGTTGTGCCGCACGTTGAAATGTGGGAACAGCCGCGACTGCTGGAAAACCACGCCGATGCGCCGCCGATGCGCCGGCACGTGCAGACCGCGGGCACTGTCGAACACACAGCGCCCGGCGATCTCGATGCGCCCGGCGTCGGGCCGGGCCAGCCCCGAGATCACCCGCAGCAACGAGCTCTTGCCCGCGCCCGATGGGCCGAACAACCCCACTACCCGCGCGTTGGATTCCAGTTCGCACGCCAGCTCGAAATCGCCCTGGCGCAGGCGCACGTCGAGCGACAACGTCATGCCTGCAACCGTTTAACACGCCGCGCGATCAGCTCGGAGGCCACCAGCGCACCGAGCGACACCACCACCGAAATCACGATCAGCTGTGCGGCCTGCCCTTCGCCGCCCGGCACCTGGATGAAGGTATAGATGGCCAGCGGTAGCGTGCGCGTCTCGCCCGGAATATTCGAGGCAAAAGTAATGGTGGCGCCGAACTCGCCAAGCGCACGCGCGAACGCCAGCACCAGACCGGCAATCACGCCCGGCAGGGCCAGCGGCACGGTCACGGTCAGCCAGACCAGAATCGGCCGGGCGCCGAGCGTGGCCGCGGCGGCCTCCACGCGCGGGTCGATCGCCTCCAGCGACAGCCGGATCGGGCGCACCATCAAGGGAAAGCCCATAATACCGCCGGCCAGCGCCGCACCCGTCCAGTGGAAGGCAAAAACCAGCCCCAGATGCTCGGCCAACCAGCCGCCGATCAGGCCACGCCGCCCCAGCACGATCAGCAACAGATAACCGGTCACCACCGGCGGCAGCACCAGCGGCAGATGCACCAGGGCGTCCACCGCCATCTTCAACCGCGAACGCGAGCGTGCCAGAAACCAGGCCACGACCAGCGCCAGCGGCAAGCTGAAGGCGACCGCCGTGCCGGCCACCCTCAGGCTGAGTTCAAGAACCTGGAGTTGATTGGCGTCGAGCACGCATATCCTCGGATCGGGTCATACCGGCTGGCCCGCCAAACCCGGCGTCGTAACCACCGCTTACTAGCCGGCAACCACCTTGAAACCCCAGCGCTTGAATATCGTCGCCGCCGTATCCGATTTCAGAAAGGCCAGGAAATCGGCATCCTGCGAATTGTGGCTGTCGGCGGTGGCGGCGGCCGGATAGATGATCGGCTTGTGGCTCGCCGGCGGAAAGGTATCCACCACACGCACGCCCTTGTCGGCGACCGCGTCGGACGCATACACCACACCCAGCGGCGACTCCCCGCGCGACACCAGCGCCAGCGCGGCACGCACGTCGTCGCCCTGGGCGATATGGCCCTGCATCCGCGACCACACACCCAGCCATTGCAGCGCATGCTTGCCATAGATGCCGGCCGGCACGGCGTCGGTATTGGCCATCGCCAGATAATTGCTCTTGCCGAGCTTGGCCAACAGATCGACGTGTTTTTTCAGCGTGACCTGTACATCGCTGCTCTTCGGCGCCACCAGCACCAGCGAGTTGCCCAGCAGATTGTAGCGGCTGGATTTGTCGATCAGCCCGTCGGCGGCCAGCTTGTTCATCCACTGCTGGTTGGCCGAAACATACACGTCGGCCGGCGCCCCGGCCTCGATCTGACGGGCCAGCGTGGAACTGCCCGCGTAGCTCACCTTCACATCGGCGCCGTCGTGGCTCTTGTCATAGGCCTGGGCCACGCCGTCCATCGCGTTCTTCAGGCTGGCCGCCGCGAACACGATCAGCGGCTTATCCTGTGTTTTCGCGCCCTCGGCCCAGGCAGACTGGGCGAGACCCGCGGCCGCCAGCGCCACGACGGCCAGGGCCAAAAGCCCCCGCCGCACTATCCCTTCATGAATATGCATCGATCGTTTTCCGATTGGGTAGAGCCGAACCCGGTGCGAACGCGCGCACGACAGGCCATGAACGATATATACGCTACTACATAGCGATGGCATCGCAAAGACCATTGAAACTTCAGCGCGCCAAACCGGTCTGAACAGTCAGGGCCAGCCCGGGCCTGAGTTGCCCGCGCGCCCCACCCGTTCGACCCAGGAGCCCGTCATGCCGATTCGCCCGACACGTGCCCACCCGCCAGCGCGGCTGCCCATCGTCGCGGCGCTGGCCGCGCTCGCCGTGGCCGCCCCGGCGTTCGCCCAGACCACCACCGGCCCCGGCGACCAGGCGTCGCCGGACGGTAACGCCCAGTCGCCGCAACCCATCCAGAGCACCGTATTGAATACGGGCGACCAGGGCACCGCGGGCAGCACCGAGCCGTCGGCGTCGAACGCCAACGGCAACGCCGCTGCGCCCTCGCAGTCATTGCCCGAGCCCAAACCCGGCGACTACGGCGCCGCCAACTTCAACGCCCCGAGCGATGTGCAGCTGGCTCAGTTCATCGCCACCCATCAGCCGCCGTCCGACAATTCCAGCAATGCCGACAACGACGGCAACGGCACCGCCGCATCGAACAGCGACACAACCACGCAGACCATGGGCGCGACCGCTGCAGCGAACGGCCACAACGGCATGCCGGCCACCGCGACCGGCTCGACCCCAAACGCCAACAATATGAACTGAGGTCGACTGCCTGAAACAATTGCATCCCCGCCGCGCGCGACGCCGTATACTGATCCCCAAGTACTCCGCAACCGGCTTCGTCATGGCGAAGGGCTTTGAATCGACGGCCCGTGCCTCCGGCGTGATCCGCCGCCACGGCTGGGCCACCCGGCTCTGGCACTGGATGAACGCGGTGTGCCTGCTTGTGCTGCTCATGAGCGGGCTACAGATATTCAATGCGCACCCGGCGCTTTACTGGGGCCACGGGTCAGACTTCGGCCACCCCTTCCTGTCGATCGGCGCACAGCGCGACGCCAGCGGCGACCCGATGGGTTACGTGAATATCGAGGGGCTGCAGATCCCCACCACCGGCGTGCTCGGCTGGTCGCGTGTCGACGGCCAGATGCAGGCCCGCGCCTTTCCCGCCTGGGCCACGCTGCCCGGTCAGCAATGGCTGTCGCTCGGCCGGCAATGGCATTTCACCGCCGCCTGGGTATTTGGCGTAATGCTCGTGCTGTATCTGATCTATTCCATCTTCAGCCGCCGCCGGCGACGGTTGATCGGCATCCACCGCGGCGAGATGAGCCGGTTCGGGCATGAAGTGGCCGAACACGCGAAATTCCGTTTTCCGCGGGTCCGCGATTACAACATCATCCAGAAGCTGACCTATCTGCTCGTTTTGTTCGGGCTGTTGCCGCTGATGGTGCTCACAGGGCTGACGATGTCGCCGACCATGGACGCGGCCTGGCCGTGGTTGACGTATGTGTTCGGCGGCCACCAGAGCGCCCGCACCCTCCACTTCCTGTGCGCTTTCGCGCTGGTGGGCTTTTTCATCGTCCACCTGGCGCTCGTGCTCGTCTCCGGCGTGGTAAACAACATGCGCGCGATGATCACCGGCGGCTACAAGCTAGACGAGCCGCCTGCAACCGAAGCCGCGCCCGGCCGCGAGGATACTGATCATGTCGCATGACGACCGCCACACAGGGCGACCGAGCCAGGCCCGCCGCCGTATCCTGACCGGGCTGAGCGCGCTTGGCGCCGCCGGCATGCTCTCCGGCTGCGACTGGACCCACAGCCAGTCAGTGCGCAATTTCCTCGGCCGCACCGAGAAACTCACCCAGGCCGCCCAGCGTCTGGTCGCCTCGCGCGCATCGCTGGCACGGGAATACAGTCCGAGCGACATTGCGCCGACGTTCAAATCCAACGGCACGATCAATCCGCAAAGCGCGGCCTACCGGCAACTCGTCGCCACCCACTTCGCCAACTACCGGCTCGACATTCACGGCCTGGTGGCGCAGCCGGCGTCCTTCTCGCTCGCCGAGCTCAAGGCCATGCCCTCGCGCACCCAGATCACCCGTCACGACTGCGTCGAGGGCTGGTCGTGCATCGGCCAATGGACCGGCGTGGTGCTCGGCCACCTGCTGGAGCGCGTGCGGCCGACGGACAACGCCCGCTTCGTGGTCTTCCACTGCGCCGACCACCTTTACGGCTCGCCGCAGCCCTACTACGAAAGCCTCGACATGATCGAAGCCCGGCACCCGCAGACGATTCTGGCCTACGGCCTGAACGGCGCCGACCTGCCGGTGGCCAACGGCGCCCCCATCCGCCTGCGCGCCGAACGCCAACTCGGCTATAAAATGGCCAAGTACGTGATGCACATCGAACTGGTCGACAGCTTCGCCCATATCCAGGGCGGCCACGGCGGTTATTGGGAAGATCGCGGCTACGACTGGTGGGCCGGCGTCTGAAACAGGCGCCGGCCCAAGCGAAACCGTAGCCGATGGCGGCTTCGATAAAGCGCCCGCTGTCAGCCTACGCCCTTCGGCCCAGGCCGACCTACAGATCACGGCAAGCACCTTGCTTTTGTCGGTCGGATTAGCCAACGGCGTAATCCGACAGCCGCGCCCCGTGCGTCACCAGTCGCCACCATACGCCGCCCCAAGCCGCAGGTCGGCACCGGATCGCACGCCCCGCCGTGCCTGGCCTCGCCGCTATCGAAGCCGATGCGCAACGCGGTTAGACTACGTCGCCTTGCCTGCCGACGCCGCCGCCCTCGCGACCGACCCGCCCATGTTCCAGTTCTTCGAACGGCTCGTCGATCCGTTTCCCGACGACGACCGTACGCCGCCCGAGACCAGCATCCCGCGTTTCATCGCCTTCTACGCGCGGCCGGTGTGGAAGCTGCTGATCGC
Source organism: Salinisphaera sp. SWV1 (assembly GCF_052044155.1). Lineage (NCBI taxonomy): Bacteria > Pseudomonadati > Pseudomonadota > Gammaproteobacteria > Salinisphaerales > Salinisphaeraceae > Salinisphaera > Salinisphaera sp. SWV1. Next base: position 72,118 of record NZ_JBQDYE010000004.1, on the reverse strand, counting down.
AACCGCCGTGCTTACCGCGGCGTCCTCGATCATCGAGGTATCGCTGTACGGTTTTCTCGGCCATATCGTCGATTGGTTCTCGACCAGCGACCGCACGCATTTCATCGCCGATAACGCCTGGCCGCTCGTCGGCATGGCAATCGTTGTGCTGGTACTGCTGCCCGCGCTGGTCTTCGGCCAGGGGCTGACCACCTTCCAGGCGATGGCACCGAATGTGCCCATGCGCTTTCGCTGGCAGGTCCACCGCTGGCTGCTGGACCAATCGCTGACATATTTCCAGGACGATTTCGCCGGCCGCATCGCCTCCAAGATGATGCAAACCGCCCTGGCCATCCGCGAAGTGATGATGAAGTTCGTGGACGTCTTGCTCTACGTGGCGGTCTATTTCGGCGGCGTCGTCATCATGGTGGCCGGCGCGGACTGGCGGCTCGCGCTGCCGTTCGGCGGCTGGCTGATCGGCTATATCACACTACTCAAGTATTTCCTGCCGCGCCTGCAGGCGATCGCCGAAGCCCAGGCCAACGCCCGCGCCGAGATGACCGGGCGCGTGGTCGATGCCTATACCAACATCGGCACGGTGAAACTGTTCGCCCATACCGAGCGCGAATCCGACTACGCACGGGCCAGCATGTCGTCGTTCCTGTCGACCGTGTACACCCAGATGCGGCGCATCAACGGCTTCTACGCCAGCCTGTATCTATTGAACGCCCTGCTGCTGTTCGCCGTCACCGGGCTGGGCATTGTGTTCTGGAGCGAGCGCGCGATCACCGCCGGCGCGGTCGCCACCGCTGTCGGGCTGGTTTTGCAGATCAACGGCATGAGCCAGTGGATCATGTGGGAAGTGTCCAACCTGTTCGAGCACATCGGCACCATCCGCGACGGCATGGGCAGCTTCACCCGCAACCGGGCGATCGTCGACGCCCCGGACGCGCGCCCGCTACAGGTCGCCCACGGCGCGATTGCCTTCGAGGATGTCTCCTTCCATTACGGCCGCAACGACGCCGGTATCATCTCCAACTTCTCGCTGTCGATCGCGCCGGGCGAAAAAATCGGGCTCGTGGGGCGCTCCGGTGCCGGCAAGTCCACCCTGCTCGCACTGCTGCTGCGCTTCCACGAACCCGAGAACGGCCGTATCACCATCGACGGCCAGGACATCACCGGCGTCACCCAGGCCTCGCTGCGCGAAGCGATCGGCATGGTCACCCAGGACACCGCCCTGCTGCACCGCTCGATCGCCGACAACATCCGCTACGGCCGGCCCGACGCCACCGACGCCGAACTCCGGGCCGCGATCGACGCGGCCCATGCCGGGTTCGTCCACGACCTGACCGACAACAAGGGCCGCCGCGGACTCGACGCCCACGTTGGCGAACGCGGCGTGAAACTCTCCGGCGGCCAGCGCCAGCGCGTCGCACTCGCCCGCGTCATGCTCAAGAACGCCCCCATCCTGCTGCTCGACGAAGCCACCGCCGCACTGGATTCCGAAATCGAAGCCGCCATCACCGAAAACCTGCACACCATCATGCAAGGCAAGACCGTGATCGCCGTCGCCCATCGACTATCCACCATCGCCGAACTCGACCGTCTGGTAGTGATCGACCGCGGCGCCATCGTCGAAACCGGCACCCATGACGAACTGATCGCGCGCAACGGCCTGTACGCGCGCCTGTGGGCCATGCAGTCGGGCGGGTTTCTGGGGGCAGCATCCGGCGTAAGCGCAAAGAACGCAGCGCACTAATCCACGAGTTCCAAACTATCTTTCAGCACGCGCGCCGCCGTGCGCACGGTTGGTTCATCCCCGCGCCTGCGGGGAACGGGGGCACAAAGAACCGGTAAATCGACTCGATACCGGTTCATCCCCGCGCCTGCGGGGAACGGGGTTCTACCTATAGTTGACCTATAGGGGGAACCGGTTCATCCCCGCGCCTGCGGGGAACGGTGCGCCGCGGGCGCGTTCGTCTTGCCCGCGTTCGGTTCATCCCCGCGCCTGCGGGGAACGGTGGGCCGAGATACGACCCGTTCTGGAGGAGTTCGGTTCATCCCCGCGCCTGCGGGGAACGGGGTTAGTCGTCGTTGCCGAAGTTCTTGATCTGCGGTTCATCCCCGCGCCTGCGGGGAACGGGCTCTGGACGGCTCCTGCAGCGGCCTGCAGCACGGTTCATCCCCGCGCCTGCGGGGAACGGATGGTGGTGTTCTCGACCTCTGGGCCGCCGAGCGGTTCATCCCCGCGCCTGCGGGGAACGGGCTGCAGCCGCGCGAGCTGTTCCGTGCCCAGGGCGGTTCATCCCCGCGCCTGCGGGGAACGGCCCACCTACTAGCGGCGCTGGCGGCGGTACATCGGTTCATCCCCGCGCCTGCGGGGAACGGGCCTTTTCCCAGCGCCTCAACCTCCGTCTGGGCGGTTCATCCCCGCGCCTGCGGGGAACGGTCGTTCGCCAGGGTGCCAATATTGCCGACAAGCGGTTCATCCCCGCGCCTGCGGGGAACGGCAGCTCGTGCGCGTGCCGCGTGCTCGAGGAACTCGAAGTAGGGTTCATCCCCGCGCCTGCGGGGAACGGGCCGAGTGCATATTCCATATGCAAAAACATGGCGGTTCATCCCCGCGCCTGCGGGGAACGGGGCACGCCCGTGGCTTTGTGCACCTGGCGAATCGGTTCATCCCCGCGCCTGCGGGGAACGGGGATTCCTGGCTATTGACGATCATGCCGCCACCGGTTCATCCCCGCGCCTGCGGGGAACGGACTGCGCCGGGTCGTGGTGGGATCGGACGAGCCGGTTCATCCCCGCGCCTGCGGGGAACGGATGGTTGGCCATTTGGGCCGTGACGTTCCCAGCGGTTCATCCCCGCGCCTGCGGGGAACGGCCGAGGCGGACGTGCTGGAAATCCATAAAATGCGGTTCATCCCCGCGCCTGCGGGGAACGGTCCGAGCCCACCAACTGCCATGTTGAGCCGCACGGTTCATCCCCGCGCCTGCGGGGAACGGCAACACACCAAACAAGCCCTGCTAACGCGGGGCGGTTCATCCCCGCGCCTGCGGGGAACGGCGGCGTGTTGCGATCGTTGCTGAGAGCGGTCACGGTTCATCCCCGCGCCTGCGGGGAACGGACGGTCGACGCCAATGCCAGCGATGTAGCGATCGGTTCATCCCCGCGCCTGCGGGGAACGGCGATACCGGCGACTGGCAGACCGCTATCGCGGCGGTTCATCCCCGCGCCTGCGGGGAACGGCGGCGATGGCACGGATGGAGTGATAGGGAAATCGGTTCATCCCCGCGCCTGCGGGGAACGGCGGCGTAAATTCGATCACGGTGTGCTCGTGGTCGGTTCATCCCCGCGCCTGCGGGGAACGGGTTTTCGACGCTGTTGATGGCGCTGTTCACGTCGGTTCATCCCCGCGCCTGCGGGGAACGGATGGTCTGATGACGTGCAGGCGGTTTAGGCGGCGGTTCATCCCCGCGCCTGCGGGGAACGGGCCGCGCGCCGCGTCGTTGTAAACCATGATCACGGTTCATCCCCGCGCCTGCGGGGAACGGCTGATCGCGGGTGAGCAGGTTCCACGCACCGCCGGTTCATCCCCGCGCCTGCGGGGAACGGGCTGTACTGCGCCAAGCGCTGTCCGCATCACACGGTTCATCCCCGCGCCTGCGGGGAACGGGCGTGGAACTTTGCGTTCTGATCGCTCTTTCGCGGTTCATCCCCGCGCCTGCGGGGAACGGCGTGACAGCGGCACCTCTCGCCGTTCTCCGTTCGGTTCATCCCCGCGCCTGCGGGGAACGGATACGTTGTGTTGGAGTTGGATTTACTGCCGCCGGTTCATCCCCGCGCCTGCGGGGAACGGACGTGGCGCCCGTCGACCGACTTCGATATGTACGGTTCATCCCCGCGCCTGCGGGGAACGGGCCTTGTCCGCGTCGGCCTGGTTGGGAAAGATCGGTTCATCCCCGCGCCTGCGGGGAACGGTTGTAATTCGCGGGCCTGCTTAACCGATCCGTCGGTTCATCCCCGCGCCTGCGGGGAACGGGCACACCCGCTGACATAAAGCACTTCGACGCCCGGTTCATCCCCGCGCCTGCGGGGAACGGACGCTCGGCATGGACGCGGGCGAAGCGTTTGACGGTTCATCCCCGCGCCTGCGGGGAACGGGTATTCTGCTACAACATCAGCCAGTTCCATTTCGGTTCATCCCCGCGCCTGCGGGGAACGGGCACACGCGAAAACAGCGTGATAGTCCGGCGCCGGTTCATCCCCGCGCCTGCGGGGAACGGGCTTGGCCCTGGTATTCGATGGCGGTGGAGGTCGGTTCATCCCCGCGCCTGCGGGGAACGGGGCTGCGCAGCCAACGCGAGTCACAATCACGTCGGTTCATCCCCGCGCCTGCGGGGAACGGTCTAATCATAGACGTTTGTTTTCAAAAGACAAAACCACCGGCAGAAAATCCACCAGCGATATTGGTTACTTTTTCCTCAGTTCGTTTTGTTAAAGATCTTTGTAAATCAATTGCTTGGAGAATCAGGCACGAAACGCACCAGACGCAGCCCATCATGGTCGGCCGGCATCCGGCGATTCTCGCCGTAGGTCTGGAACTCGAAACCGGATTCGTGGCGGCTGGCCCATGCCATCACCACGTTGCCATCTTCGGCCAAACCGTTGACTTGTTCCCAGATCATCTCGCGTACGCGTTTGCTGACATCTCCGACATAGACGCCGGCTCGCACTTCGAGCAGCCACACCGCTAGCCGGCCACGTAATCGCGGCGGCACCGCTTCGGTCACGACCGTCAGCATCGTCATATCAACCGCTCCGGTGGCCCGCGTCGCCGAGCGAGTCCGGCGTGGGAATGGCGGGTGGCACCTGCTCGGGCGCTGCCTGCGGCGGCTCGATCTCGCCGGCGGCGAGAATGTCCTCAATCATTGGAATGATGCGATTGAGCAATCTCGTTTTCGTGAACGCATCCCGACAGGCGATTCGTACCTCGCGATCAGGCTTGGCGACACCGCGGGCGGCCACCTTGAACGCCGCCGGCACCACGGTATCGAATTTGACGATATCGGCAATGTCGTAAACGAAGCTCTGCGGCTTGCCGGTATGCAAGAACCCGATCGCAGGCGCGTAACCGGCGGCCAGAATCGCGGCCTCGGTGATGCCATACAGACAGGCCGTCGCGGCCGACAAGGCTTTATTGACCGGATCGGAGGCATCCCAGTTGTTCGGATCGTAGCGCCGGCCGTGCCATTTGAGCCCGTGTTGCTTTGCCAGTTGCTGGTAGATCTTGCGTACGCGGGCCCCTTCGATGCCGCGGAGTTGGTCAACGCTGCGCCGCGACGGCGGCGCCTCGCCGAACCGCAGTTCAAACATCTTGCGAACGACCTTTAAACGCAGATCGTCTTCCAGCGCGAGCCGGGCCTGATACAGGAGTTTGTCGGAGCGCGCCCCGCCCGGCTGGCCGGCGCTGTACAGCCGTACGCCGGCCTCGCCGACCCATATCAACAACGTGCCGACCGTCGAGGCAAGCTTGACCGCGGCATGCGACACCCGCGTACCCGGCTCGAGCAGCAGACAAGTGGTCGTGCCGACCGGGATATGCATGCGCTCGCCGTTGACCTCGTCGATAACGACAAACGCCCCGTCACGCACGTCGATCTGACCGCGGCCGACGAAGATCATGGAGCGGCGCTCTTTGATCGGGATGGGTTTTAGGGGCAAAAAGGCCATCGAATATCGGACTTACGATCAGCGTGGCGCGAGGCTCAGCAATCCGAAACCGAATGCTTTACCGGGGCCGATGCCCTGCTCGACCGCGGCCTGTAAGATCGTCGCATTCGTGACCTTCAAAACACCCTCGAAACAGGCTTGTTGCAAGCAGATCGCGTCGTTTTTCATATGCACTACGTCGCTTGCCGTGACTAGAACGTTCTGTATCTCGAAACCACATTTGGCGCCTTTCCGTTCGAGCCAGGCTTGTTGCTCCGTCTCGGCTTGCAAACCGTAGCGCTTGCCCTGTTGCGTAATCGTCGTGTTCGCGAACAGCCGAAACCGATAATAACGCTCGACCTGAATGAGCGCGGCTGGATCGACCTCTTTGGTCTCTGGCGCTCTTTTGAGGTAGCCGCTTCCCTCGAAAACACGCCAGTCCGGTTCGACGGTCGATTGAACCATCAGCACGGGGGCCCGCCATACCGATTCGGGCTCGACACGCCAGAGAAAACGCGGCGGCACTTCGTCGTCTTCGGTTACAAAGGCACGGACCAGAGAGCGGTGCATATCGTAGGCATCGGCGAGGTCGCGGCGAACCGCGCTATGGCGCAGGTCAAGCGTCAGTCGTGTCAGAAACATCGTCGACCTCCAGTTCCAGATCGAATGTCTTGACGAAACGCGGACCAAACCGACGCTCGGAGAATGGCGCGATAGGCTGGTCGACCCGAACGGTGCCTTCGTCGGGATCTTCGATCACGACGCGTCGCTGCTGCGTTTTCTCACGGGTGTCTCGCTCGGTGAGCAGCGCCGTCGATTCCAGCGCATCCAACAGACCACCGTCGCGCAAACCGTCCGGCATGAATACCGGGCGCGACGGAACGAAGCTTTTACGCCCGAGACACAACGACCAGTGGGGCGCGCGAAGGGCATCGTGGATTCGAGCAAGTAGCTCGCGTTCACCTTCCAGCGCCACCAGAAAAACCGCGTCCGATAAGTAATAACGCTGGCTGACGACCGTCCGATTTGAATCCACCTTGCCCGATGACGCGACCACGCCGGTGGCGGTGTGATAGTCGCGCATCGGGATACCTTCGCGATCAACGCGCACGGCCATCCGCAATGCCGCGAGATCGGCGATCGGCCGCGTCCGGTCGCGCCCGAGTGCGGCGCAGACAAGCCCGAGCACACCCGACTTCGAGGGCTCGAGCTGCGTGTCGCGCTCGTCGAATCGGCTGGTCGTGCCCCAGGATTGCATGGGCCCGGCCAGGCACATCAGCAGTGTGGCCACGACTACGCCTCCAGCGCCGTATCTGTGATTTCGCGTACGCGCTGGGCAAGCTGAACGAGGTTCGGCAACGCTTCACTTTGATCGTTGTCTTGCCACTGACCGGTCAGATCCAGATACAGCCACTGGTCGTGACCGTCGCTGTAGACGGCGGATAGCTTCTGGTCGGTCTTTTGCAAGCGCTGAACCGATTGTTCCGTGAGCGATTCGCGCAGATCCGCCGTTACCGGCTTTTCGAACGCGTTCGCGAGACTCATCGGCGAGACATGACGCAGGCTCACGCCGATGAAATCCGGCGCGTTGTGAGCCGCGAAGGTGTTCTGTTTGCCGGTGGGCACGGCACGCACGAACGCCGTGGCGAATGCCTCGATAGCCGATAAGGCAAGCTCACGATCCCCCTGCAGGTTGTCGAGCAGCTTGTTGATGTCGAGCACCGCGTAGCGATAGAAGGTGGCCGAGTTGAATTCGATCTGGCCGATCATGTCCGCGCCCGGCTCATCCTCGGGCCCCAGGTCGTCGTCGACCGCCGTGTAGTAATCGAATTCGCGTTCCACGCGATGCGTACTGATCGCATGGGCAACCTGACACGCGGCATCCTGGTTCACTGCCGGCAGATCGGCGAGCATGCGTCCGAACAGCGCAATGTCCACGGCCTTGCCGCCATCGAGAAGCGCCTTGGCTTTCTTAGTGACTTCCGGCGGCGCGGCCGCCTTGCGCTGTTTCTTGTTGGCGGTCGAATCGACATCCGCCAGTTCATCCCAGTGCTCGTCGACCAATTCGGCAAAGCCTGCAATTTCCTTCTCGCCAAGAAAGAGCAGATATTCGGTCTTTTCGCTGTCTTTCTTGGACAGGCTGAGCCCCGCCGCCGCCAGCGCGCTCTCGATCTTGCCCGCGGCTTCTTCCGGATCGCGATCATTCAATCGCTCGATCAGCAACCGCTTGAGGCGTTTGGTGCGAATGCCGCGGTGTGACTCGTCGATGAGGTTGTATTCGGCCGCCGCCAATCGCGTCGCCCGCTTGAAACACTGGCTGCTCACCCGTGCTCGGCGATGCCCACCGAAGATGGCATCCTTGGGCGCGCCCGTATCGTCGCGATTGAGATTCGACGGCGCGAAGTTCTGGATGATGTGGAATTCGAGGAATGCACGCATGTTCAGGCCCCCTGCTCTTGTGATGTTTCGGTTTGGGTATCGGGTTCGTTGCTACGCGGTATCCAGTAGAAATCCCGCGCCCATTGTTGGCGCCGCCGATCCAGACGCGCGATATTCGTTGACCGCGCCAACCAGATCGACAGGTCTTCGATAAGTAGTGTCGGGTCGTAACCGATCGCGGTATCGCGAAGCAAAGCCACCGCCTGGCGTAGATGGTCGGCCACGGTGTCGGCCGAGGCGCCGAGCACTGCAATAAAGCGACGTTCGATGCTTTCGCCGTCGTCTTTCTGATGAGCGGCCAGCCGGTTGAGCGCTGTGGCCAGGCTTCGGTTCGGCTCATACACCGGATGGATCGCGAACAGACCGGCCACGAGATAACGTGCGCGTCGTCTCGGATCGCTGCTTTTCCAGGCCGGGTCCACGAAGGGCTCTATCCACGGGAATACCGCAGGATCCTCGCCGGGCGGCAACGTCAGGCTTCGACGCAGACGCGCCAGCCCACTGGATTTGTCTTTCGTAAGGGTTACGAGGTGTTTCGTGAAGACCTCCGGATCGCTGTTTACCACCCGATCCGCGAACGCCGCCCGATAGAAATCGCGCCCCCAGCGTTGTCGCATCGCACGCCACCGATGCTCGTCCTTGCGCAGGTCGAGCCACAGCGCGATATCGGATATCAACTGGGCGTAGTCGAATCCGTAGCCGTCTGCTGCGAGCAGCGTCGTGGCCTGGCGCAGACGCGCAACCACCTGCTGTTCATCGGCTTCAAGCAATGCGATGAAACGCTGTTCGACGCTTGGATTGTCTCGTGTACGCCAAAGCGCGCCGAACGCTTCGGCGAAAGAGGCACGGGCGCGTTCCGGATGGCTGGCGAACAGGCCAGCCACGAGATACAGCGCGCGCCGATGCGGATCGTCGGCTTGTCGATCGCCACCCACAAAACGCTCCACGAGCGTTATTGCTTTTGGATCTTCACCAAGTTCCCGCGTCAGGCTGTGGCGCAGATGGGCGATTGCGCCGCGATCGTTCTGATGGAGCGTTTCGAGATAGTCGACGAATGTCTGCGCATGCGATGTCATGACTTGTCTCCGGGCGCTGCGCGTTTATTGGTGGGCGCATGTTTGCCGAGCAGCCCGACCAAACGCGGATAATGGCGGGCCTCTGAACGCAAGCCGCGGGGCGTACTCCCCAGTCCAACGACGACATCGTTCCAGGCGCGCCGCGCCGCTCGATCCAGCGCCTCGTTCCAGTGTCGCGTCGCCGCCGTGAAATCGCCGGCCCCGAGTTGCCGCATAAGCTCGGGCAAAGCGCGTTCGGCCGCAGAAAAATAGGTCGCCGTGAGCGGCCCGGCCGCTAGCAGGTTCTGGGCCCGTGCCTTGGTTTCCTTGTTATCCGGATCGGGCATGCTGTGCACGAGCATTGCGCGGGCGAGTGCTCGCAACGCGTAGTACAGCGCTTCGGCATCCGCCACTTTCTTCTGGAGTGTTTCGGAGCGATCCGGATCAATCAGAAGGTTCGCAGGCAGCACGATCTGTTCCATGCGCCAGCGCAGCAACTTGGCTTGATCGCTCGCCAAGCCGGCCACCATCAATGGCTGGTGACGATGCGCGCCGGGCCCGAGTGCTCGGTGCAGACTGGCCGCGTAGGCCATGACCGCCGCCGGGCGTCGATTTTCATTTTCTGTCGCAGGCCCGGGCACGAGCGCGGGCAGATCGCGCCAAGTCGCACGGCCCTCGGTGAAGCTGATGCGGACCGGGCCGTTCTGCCCGGCACGAAAGCTCGCCATCGGATCGGGCTGGGTATCGCTATCGCCCAGTGCCAATCCGGCACCGAAGCGCAGCCAACGGATATTGCCGTTATCTTCGCGCTGAAACAGCACGGCACGGCTCTGCCGTGTGTAGCGGTCGTTGGGTCCGGTGGCCAAAACTGGCGCATCACCAAGCTGACTTTCGGTTAGCGGCTCGCGTTCCCAGCTCGGTCTATCGGGTTCCGCATCGGATCGCCTTTGATCGGGATGCAGACCCAGGGCGATCGTCTCCGCGAGATTCTGACCCAACGGGATGACCGCGGCGGTATTGGCCAGCGCACCGGCCTTGTCCGAGCTGCGAAATACCTTGACCAGACCACCCGGAGTGAATTGCAGAAATCCGAGTAGCGTATTCAGCGCCTGTGCCGGAGTGAGTTCCGTCGGCTCGCTGTCGTAAGCGTGATCGAACACCACCGGCGTGTTCCCAGTCGCGCTCGCCAGCGAGATCTGGGCCACGCTCTTGCGTTTATCGCGGGTCGGCTTGGCCGTGTCCAGAACCGCCGCCTGCATGAACGGATGCGTGTCATGAAACAGCCAGAAACGGTCCTGCCAGTGCTCAAGATACGTGCGTATCGCCTCGATGGGCAGGCCATTGCGATACCAGCCGGCTCGCTCGGATTCGCGCCACCGCCCCTGCGCCATCGTGATCGCGCGATGGGTGATGGCCAGCAGCAACCGGTATTGCGCAACGAGCGTCGGCGGCGCGGTGTCGGCCAGCGCGACGATATCCCGGCTGCTTTCAAACACCTCCATCAATCCCATCGAGGTGACCGTGCCGTCTGTTAGACAGGCCGAAAGCCAAGGTTCTCGCAGCAAGTCATACGAGACGTCCATACCGATCCCCCTTTTTGGTTTTATTCACGCGAGTCGTACTCGACAACGATGCGAAATCGCTTCGCGCGCCAAAATGCGACGCCTGCAGCAAGAACGAAAACAATGCAAACAAGCAAGGCTGTTTGAGCCAGAGATAGACCGCTCAGTCGATGAAGCCAATCGATCAAGAGATAGCGGAAAATAAGCATGGCGGGTTGGACGCAGAGATATCAGAGCCTGTAGATTACTGTGGCACAATCTCATAATCAAGTGACGATTACTAGCGCAATTTTTTCCGCTCTCATGATTTATAATCTCGAAGATCCCTACTGGTAGGGATGAACCGTGACGGTTACTGGCGTAAACGCCGCCGTTCAACATTTCCCCGTGCCCACGGGGACGACGAGGGGAAGAGCTTCTTCCCCTCACCTCTCACCTGCTTCGTAAACAAGCCCCAGCGCCGGGTCCAGATAGAGCGACTGGCCGCCCAGCTCACAACGCCCGGCGACCAGCGGCATTGGATAGAGATGGCGCAGAAGCGGATGCTCATCGAATGCCAGTGGCCGCTCCGCTTGTTGGCAATGGAGCACGACCGCCTTGCGCGACACGCGCAACTGGCGCGCGTAGAGTTGGCCTGCGATATCGTCGGACGGCACCTGCGCCGGATCGATGGAGACCCCGTCGACCATCCAGGCGCCGTCGATTACATCGATCGGCACGAGATTCACCGAGTCCGGACCGAGCCGGGTCTTATTACGTTGCCCTTCTTCGTCGTCGCCACCGAACCAATGGTCTTGGTACACACTTAAGGGGTCGTCCGGGTCCAACGAGATATCGACCGCCTGCTGATGCTTGCCTTTCTCAGTGCCCAAATGCGCGCCGTAGGATTCGATCTGTATAAAGTCATTAATTTTTTCGTCGATCGAGGCCGGCAACTCGGGAAAGCTATAGACATGCTGCACCAGCGCATCGATATCGCCCGGCAGGCTTAGCGTGTCGCGCTCGCGTAGACAGGCCCAGGTATGGCCGAGCACGCATGGGTCGTAGACATACTCCCAGGCGGTTTCCTTGAGCGACGGCAGGCGATCGTGATGCAACCCCGCGACCCACAGGCGCGCTTGCTCATGCGAGGCCGGGCGCTGTCGGTCGTGGCGGTGCATGCGCCCCGCTCGCTGCAGAAGCAGATCGATAGGCGCGAGATCGCTCAGCATGAAATCGAAGTCCAAATCGAGCGATTGCTCGGCCACCTGGGTCGCGATTAGCAAGCCCCTGGCCGGGCGACGCCCGGCCTTGGCATCGCTCGATTCGCCGAAGAGTGCGAGGACGCGCTTCTCGATGTCGGCGCGCTGATCTGCCGGAAACCGCGCATGAAACAGCACCGTTTCGATGCCGTTTTCTTTAGCGTGCGACTCCAGCAAACGAAATAGTTGTTGCGCGCGATCGACCGTATTGACGATCACGGCCCCGCAACCACCCTCCTCAAGCAAGGCGATCGCCTGCTCCTTGATCGCCTCCAACGACTCGTCGACCCCATGCACCGTAATCGGCGCCTGCGGCCGGTAGCCAACCGTTATGCCGCGGACCGAGCGCGCATCGATTTGTGTCAACCGCGGGTAGTCGCTTTGGGGCAGCTCCTGCGGATCGGCACCCCAGGCCCGAACCAGCCGATCCCGTTTGGCCTGCGGCAGCGTCGCACTCATGAGCACGACCGAACTGCCCATGGCCTTCAACCAACGCACGAGCGCCTCAATCAACACGCTCGTATAGGTGTCGTACGCATGCACCTCATCCAGCACGACCACTCGGTTTGCCAAGCCCCACAACCGTACAAAATGGTGTTTGGCATTGAGCACGCCGAGCAAGGCCTGATCGACCGTGCCCACACCGTACGGCGCCAACAATGGCCGACGCCGTTGGGAAAACCAGACCGAGGCCGACACGCTTTCCTGTTCGTCGTCCGCGATACCGCGGAGATGGCGTAGCTGCGCGTTCATCGCGGCGCCGCCATGAACGATTTTTACAGCCGTGGTTTCGTCGAAGGCTCGCAGAAACTGCTTGGTGCGGTCGAAAAGCGCATTGCCGGTCGCCTGTGTCGGCAAGGCGACGTATAGTCCGCGATGTGCATTCGCGGCCTGCAAGCGAAGATAGGCCAGATATGCCAACTCGGTCTTGCCTTCGCCCATAGGCGCTTCGACCAGCAGCAACGTGGGCCCTTTTGCGTCTTGCAGCAGCGCCTCGCCGGCCTGCTGCAACGGGCGTGGTGTCGTCGGTTTGCCGCGGATACGGCCGAGCAATGTCTCGGTTGCCAGGGGTTCGGACAGAAGGCTCTGAAAGCGTGGCCAACCGGCATCCACCAATGCATCGGTCGCGAGCAAACGCGCCTGCGCGTAATAATCGTGCAAATTATCGTGCCGCTCGCCGAGCGCGAACCATTCCACGTTGGACGCGATCCAATCCGCGGTGCTGGTCAGACCGGCCAGCCAATTCACCGCGACCAGATCCAGATCGTCGTGGCTCGGGCAGCCTAGAGGATTAAGCGTCTGCCAATACACGTCGAGTATTTCGCGACGCGCTCGCGCCCACTCGGCAGGCTCGTTGATAGGCCGACCATGAGCTGTCTCGTCCGCACGGAAATGACGGCCGTGATGCGCGGCGATCGCCTGCACGACCGCCAGTACCCATCCCCACGGCGCCTGGGTCAGCTCGCAGAGCGGTTTTGCTAGAAGCGCCGCGGTAGCTAGCGAGTGGTTTCCACGTTCCTCAGCCTGGTCCGGAAAAATAAGACCAGCCACCTCGGCACGCGCATGCCCCATTGGCCACTTGATTACGAACCCTGGGATGGCTTTACCAAAATCGTGCAACCCGGCAGTGGCGGCAATCCAGCGAATACAACCTTCCCTCGGCAAGCCAAACGCGTGGCTCGCCCAATCCAGGCTTGTCTCTGGCTCCCGTTCGAGCAGTGCTTCAACCACCGCAGCCACGTCCAGCATGTGGGCCAGCAGGTTGTGACCCTCCCCTTCATCTACCGCGCTTTTGGACCAGATCGAACGCGCCTGCGGGCTTAGCGCAGAAAACTTGGCTATGGATTGGATCGGACCTTTTCGGCTTTCTCGTTCTAGCATGCGTTTTCTCTTTTCCCCAAACCGACAGCGTTAGTGTGAGATACGCAGTGGGTCAATTCGTGACCCTGCGAGAACAACTCAGAGAAAAAACAGCGGACGCCGAACACGGAGGACGGGGTCGATACTTCAGACTCGGCGACAACAAACGATCGGCAGTCGAAACACCACAAGACGGCTGACCCAGCCGTGCAGATCGTGATCCGCCCGTTCCGGCAGGCGCAGGGAACGGTCAATGGCAGAATAGCCGCAAGGTTCAAGAGCCAGTTTCTACCCGCGCATACGGGGAATACAGGCAGCCGTCGCCGTGATATCCCGGCGCCGTCGGTTCATCTCCGCGCATACAGCGACTGCGAGTTAACGCCGCCGGTAAACACGCTTTCGATGCGCGATACGGACAACCAGAACGCGAAGGACGTCATCCTGAATATCACAGACGATGCGATAGTCGCCGACTCGAAAACGCCAATATTCCCGCAACTCGCCCTGCAGGCTTTTTGCTAATTGGCGCGGCTCGTCCGCGGCAGCAACACGCTCGCGCAGATAAGCGGAAATACGCCGCGCGGTTTGCGGGTCGAGCTTTTCCAGAGCCTTGCGCGCCGTGTCGGTGAGCTCAATCCGCCAGGCCAAGACCGCGCTCTATCTCATCAAGATCGTAAGTGGCCTCGCTGCCCTCATCGACACGAGACATAACTTGGTCAGCCAGGTAGATATCTTCCAGATCCTCGATCTGACTTTCTACGGCCTGGCGAACGTAAAACGTCTTCGTTCGCCCGGTGAGCCGCGCGAGCCGCGTGAGCCGGGCATCCAGTTCGTCGTCGGCACGAAAATTGATCATTCGGCTCATTGCCTCGCCCCCTTACGATGTACGTGTAAATCATAAGGGCTGCGGAGAAAGTTGCAACTCGTTTGACAACGACATTAAGGCGATAGGCGATGCACAGACACGTTTTGTCCGCTCGTCGCTACATCAGACATAGACGGGTGAGCGCATACAGTAAGTCAATGCCCCGGCTATGCGTGCGCCCACGGGTAACACGCTGTCTCTGAGCGCCCGTCGATAGACGATAGAGGTTCATCTCCGCGCGTGCGGGGAACAGACGTCGATGGCGCCGGCATCTTGGCCCGCATGCGGTTCATCCCCGCGCCTGCGGGGAACGCTTCGCGATACACGGCGCTGGTCATTTCAATTTCGGTTCATCCCCGCGCCTGCGGGGAACGCCCGACGCTGACGAACAGCCAATGGGCCGCAGCCGGTTCATCCCCGCGCCTGCGGGGAACGCCTCCGCGGTGTCGTCGGTGTAATGGATGCCGACGGTTCATCCCCGCGCCTGCGGGGAACGCACGATCACCACGGCAGCGATCACGCTCGCGATCGGTTCATCCCCGCGCCTGCGGGGAACGCCACGTGACGAACAGCGCGACGTGGCCGCGTGCCGGTTCATCCCCGCGCCTGCGGGGAACGCCCCCACCATCGGGTTTTTGACCGCGCTCGCGTCGGTTCATCCCCGCGCCTGCGGGGAACGCTCGTGGTACGCGACCGATACGCCCGAAAACAGCGGTTCATCCCCGCGCCTGCGGGGAACGCTCGGCGAACAGCGTCAGGAACGTCTGGTACGTCGGTTCATCCCCGCGCCTGCGGGGAACGCGCATCACATCGGCAAGGACGCCGGCATCCATTAGGTTCATCCCCGCGCCTGCGGGGAACGCCGGAACGGCACCCCATGGTCCTTGCACACGGCCGGTTCATCCCCGCGCCTGCGGGGAACGCATGACGAACGTGCTTCCGATCCGGTCGCGCGCCGGTTCATCCCCGCGCCTGCGGGGAACGCCCAATGAACGTGGAGAGCCGGATCGTATCTATCGGTTCATCCCCGCGCCTGCGGGGAACGCTATCTGAGCATCGCCGATGTATTGGACCTGACCGGTTCATCCCCGCGCCTGCGGGGAACGCCCCGTTCCACATCCAGCGAATGCGGCGCACGGCGGTTCATCCCCGCGCCTGCGGGGAACGCCCGCAGGAAAAGCATCCCGACAGATCATCGCTCGGTTCATCCCCGCGCCTGCGGGGAACGCATGTACTTCGCGATATAGCCCGTCGCGCTGCCCGGTTCATCCCCGCGCCTGCGGGGAACGCTCTAAAAATACATCGCTGTTTTAACAGGGATTTTAAAGACAGAGAAAAAGCACCAACCTGAACGCCGGTATTTCAGTGCTGTTAAAGAGCGTCATATGTAGTCGTATTTGTCGTTCGACGACCTCCCCGAGCATAGCCTCTACGGCCAAACCTGGCTGGTAAAACGTCCGCCCTGGCAGTAATCAACCCAGCGTAATCAGGGTAATCGCGACGACGGCGGCTACGAGCCCGCAGGTCTGCGCCGCGTTCCATCGCTCGCCGAGGAAAACACGGGCGAGCAGGATGGTCACGGCCGGATAGAGCGCTGTCAGCACGGCGACGATCGACAATGGGCCGCGCCCGGTGGCAGTCAAAAGCAATAGATCGGCCGCGCCGCCGAACACGCCGGCCGTCAGCAGGAGTGCGAGAGCGGCGGTGTCGACAGGGATGGGGCGCGGCTCTTTCAGGGCGAACGGCAGAATCAACACGCCGGCCAGGGCAAGACCCGGCACGAGCGGCCAGAATCCAGCAGCCGCGCCGGCCTGATCCAGGGCGATGAACAAAACGGCGAACCCGGCGCCGCTGATCAACCCCTCGAGCACGCCCGGGCGCGCCTTGGTTTTCACCGTTGTATCGCGATGCCAGGATACGAGCCCGATGGCGGGCAACGCGAACACGAGGCCCAGGCCGGCCAGCGATGTGAGATGCTCGCCCAGGGCAATACCCGTGAGCGCGGGCACCACGGCGGCCACCACCGCCGACAACGGCGCCACGACGCTGATGCGCCCGACGACGAATCCGCGATACAGCGCCATCGTGCCCGCGGCACAGCCGATGCCGGCAACCAGCCCCCACCCTAACGCCGATGCCGTGAAACCGTGATGCGTTTCCATCGTCACGGCGACCACCGCCATCAGAAAGGCCACGATCTGGACGAACAACGCGACGACGCCCGCGCCCAGCCGCCGCCCGCCCACACCGGCGGCGAAATCGCTTGCGCCGTAGGCCACTGCCGCCAGCAATCCCAGAATAACGGTCATGTTGACGAATGGACTGAAAACCAGGGGCGAAGACAGTATCAGAAAGGGCGTGGCCATAGCCGGCCATGCTCAACGCCATGGATGAAACGTCCCTCCCTCGCTCCGACCCCGAGCTCCCAGCTGATCCAGGCCGGATGGGCCCGGCGATAAGGCGGGAGCGGCTTATCGTCCGGCCCCGAGTTGCCCGGCATGCAGCGACGGGACCAACTTGGCGCTCAGCCTATCTCCCGCAGATGCGGCTGTGATCGCAAAATAACCACATCTTGGCCGCAGTACATAAATCAGCGCCCGATTCAACCGAACCGACCACACAGGGCAGCTCTCGATCCGGCTGCCGCGTCCTGGCGCCGGCTAGCGCGCGGGATTTCCTCCCCGACGGCCTTCAAGGCAGGAAACATACGACTGGCCAGCATCAGCTGCATTCGTCCGTAGCAACAAACGAGGTCTTGGCGGTCGGGGGCCGCACCCTGCGAATGCAGGGCCAGCATGTGCTCCAGCGCGCAGTACAGGTTATGTATCACGTGCGGGGCACACTCCGCCGCGTCGACCTGCCGCTCCAGCTCCGAGATAGCGCTATGCTGTCCACCGCAGGCGTGCGACCGGTTTCGAACGGCTGCACGTAAGGGCTTCTCCGGCTCGTTTTTTCGGGGTCCTTGCATATCACGGCCAGCCAGGTTGTCGCGTTGTTTGTTAGCGCGCCGAGCGACGCTCACCGCCTGCTACGCAGCCAAGCGACGATCGCCACGCCAGCAGTTTAAGCATTTTATTACTTATTAAATTTTATATTCAAGTTTTATGTTACTCATCTTGAGCTCGACCATGCAATAGCCGAGACGAACCCGGACTTTAGACGCTATCAGGCCCGGGCCTGCCCGCCCGGTTGCGCCCGAGACAAGAAAGCAAAAAGCCGCCAGGCTTTCCCATGAGCGGCTATGCAAAGCCATTTCTCACGGAACGAGGCGCGCAATCAGCCGCCACACCTCAGCCATCGCCACAGCACATTGCGAAGGCAAAGAGCGCCGACATCGTCAGGGCCGTTCGAAACCGCTGGCGCGCGCACGAGGCAAGGCACGAAAGGCAAACACGCCGAGCACTTACCCGCCCCGGGCGGTCACCAGTCCTTCGTGTTGTGTAACACGGGCACAGCCCCTGATACGGACTGCATCGCAACCATCCGTACTAACGAGACTTTTTGGCGCGGATTTTGACCTACGCCAAGGGCACCATGGATTGCGATGCAAGTGGCCTAGGTTGCCCCCGACCCGCCCTGCTCGCCATCGGGCCCGGCATGCCGGCCATAATAGGCTTCGCGCTCAGCGACACGGTCGATGTAATGCCGTCCCTGGTCGGAGGCCTTGGTGTAACACAGGAGCAGGTGCTCGACTGACGGCAAATCGACCAGCTGCTCGGGCAGGCGCGGCAGCATCAGATGCCAAATATTCAGGTCGAAGGCGGCGGCCAGCTTGTCCACGGTTGCCAGAGTGGGCTGTTTTTCCTGATTCAGGATATTGCTGATGCTTTTCTGGCTGACACCGCTTTTTTGCGACAAGCGCCCCTGCGACCAGCCCTTGAGGCCCATCAAATGTCGCAGATTACGCGCAAGAACCCCCCGCGGGTCGGGACGGGCGTCACCCATGCAGAGCACCTTGGTTGTCGATCACTTACCCCGCCGTTCATGCTATGCCCCCGGCCCAGTACTAGGGTGTCGCCCGTTTCAGTATTAATGTACTCGCCGATCATTGAAACATTCCTCGCGCGCTGCTGCTTTACCCCAGCATTGCTCTCGTGGCCCAAGCGTTATAAGCCGTGGCTGACGCCATGGCGCGGCCCATGACGATGCATGACGCGCAGCCACGCCCCACACGGACAACACGATTGTCGCGGCTTTGCTATTGGTCGACGCATCGAAGCGCCCGAGTGCCCCGATAGCCCAACGACTATCGGGCCCTTCAGCCGCTTCATACGGCATCGCGTGGTGTGCGCAATGGACCGCGTCTGCGGCGGCCAACCCGCAACGGCTTGCAACGACAGGATGGTCAGAGTGCCTGCTCAGACTAGGGTCTGTTGCCGTTTCGCGCGCGTCCGCGCCAAACGCTGTTTTGCGGCAAGACGAGGCGTAGCGAAGGTCGCGTAGTCGTTCTACGCGAGAGAGCACCAACGCTGGATTGCCGTCGTGTCGTTAATCTTTGGGCGCTTGTCCCTTCGGGTTGGGCGGCAAATCCGCCGATACGGCGTTGCGCGTCTTGATCGTGGCTCGCCACGACCGGCGACGCGCGCCTTGTCTCGACGGATTTGCGGTCTCCAACGCGGCACGTGTACGAAACGGCAACAGGCCCTGGCAACACCGTGTCACGACCGGCGCTCGTCCGGCTGCCCATCCAGAGCGAGCCCCACCGCGACGGTCAACGCCTGAGCCAGGCACATGGATGCCGTGAGCGAGCGGAAGTTGTGCATCTCCGCATCGTGGACTTCGAGGCAGACCGTGGCGTGTGCGGCCACCGGACTGAGCGGGCTGTCGGTGAGCACGACGACCGGCGTGCCCTGCTCGGTGGCGTGCCGAATGGTTTCGGCGGTTTCCTCGGCATAAGGATGAAACGAGACGGCGAACAATACATCACCGGGCCGTACGCGCGCGGTCTGCTGCGCGAGCATGCCGCCGAGCCCGTCCAGCAGGCAGGCATTGGCCTGAATCCGGCTTAGCGCATAGGCCATGTAGGTCACCACCGGGAACGACCGGCGCTGCCCGCAGAGGTGGATGCACTCGGCGCGGGCCATAATCCGCGCCGCCGTCGCCAGGCCCTCGGCATCGATCTCGTCGGCGAGATGATCGAGTGCCATGCGATTGGCCTGGCAGAACTGACGCAACACGCCGTGGGGCGTGAGCGCCTGGGTATCGTTTTCCTCTTCCCGGCGCAGCCGGCGCAGACGCTCGCTATAGCTGGAGGCGGTTTCGGCCAACCGGGTCTGGTACACCCGTTGCAGCTCGGAGAACCCGGAATAGCCGAACGCCTTGGCGAAACGGATGATCGCCGAGGGCTGCACACCGGCCCGGTCGGCGATGACCGCCGTGGTTTCCAGCGCCATGTCGTTGGGATGGTCGACAGCGAACTGAGCGATCTGCTGCAGTCGCTTACTCAGGTTCTTGTATTCGGCCAATATCCGGCGCTGTAGCTCGGACGGCGTTTCCGGTGCCTGTTCGGTCATGACTGGGTCGGGATCCTCGGATTGTGTATCGACGCGCGCTCGGCGCGTGCCCGCTGCATATACGCATTTTCTGGAATAAATGCATCACAAATCAAATGATCGGTTCAGCCGAAACACACTTGATGTCCGGCGGAGGTGCCATATCCGCAATTTCTCAAACATTTTTCGCGCCGATAATCTGTTGCGCTTCTGGCATTTTTATATCAATACCGATAGCCGCGTATCCTGGATTTCGCACCAAGGTGGCATCACATGTTCCACGGCGTGACGATGACCGCGCGGCTGGCCTCGCTTTCGGCAGCCCGGCCATGCCGACGGAAACACAGCAAGTGTCGGATCGCCCGCGCGGCATCGGCCCGCAGGTCGTGATCAACCAAGGCGTCGATGCGCCCGGCGCGCAGCAGGCCGCGGTTTTCGTCGTCGAGATCATGACCCACGAAGACCACATCGCGATCGCCCGCTTCATCCAACGCGCGCAGCAACCCGCGGTTGCCACCGCCCATGCTATAGATGCCGGCGATGGGCCCACGCGCCGAACGCGTGGCGCGGGCGAGTTCGTAGGTTGCCTGATCGAGGCCATGGCCGCCGTCGATGGCAACCACGTCGGCGCACGGGCAGCGCGCGGCCATGAAATCGGCGAAGCCGCGCCAGCGATCGTGCTCGCCGTGAAAACCGCGGCTGCCGAGGTTGGCCAGCACCACGCCGCCGCGTTGGCCAAGAACACGCGATAACAGGAAAGCCGCAGTTCGCCCGGCCGCGGCGTTGTCGATTCCGACATACGCAAGACGGCCGTTGGCGCCGATATCGGTGGCAAAGGTGACGACCGGAACGCCGCGTGCCACCAGCGACTCGACCGCCGCGATGACCGCCGGGTGCTCGGGGGCCTTGAGTATCACGCCATGCGTGGCCTTGGGTTCGAATACGCCCAGATCTGCCGCAATGCGCTCCGGGCTCATGCGTTCGTCGGCATGGAAACGCGGCGCGATACGCAGCGGTGCCATCGCGGCAGCGGCCGCCACGAATGCGCGGCGCACCGCCTGGCTGAAGCGTTCCGGGCTGTTGAGCAACACATCGAATGTCAGCCCGTGGCCGGCGGGAATGCCGGCTTCGACCTGCTCTTCGAGTTCCCGGATCGCCGCGTCCACTCGGCGCCGGGTCTGCTCGTGGACGTGCGCGCGGCCATGGCGCACCCGATCCACCGTGGCCGCGCTCACCCCGGCCTGGGCTGCAATCTGCTTGACGGTGAACCGGTGCGTCACGCGTTCTCGCCCGGCGGCCCGTCAGTCGACCCGGCGACGGTCGAGCTGCGCGTCGAGTTGCGACTCGAACGTATCCGCATCGAGCTGTTCGCCGACCGCGCGGATCAATAGTTCGCATTGCGTCTCCGGCGCCATGCCGGCCGTCGGCTGGTCGCGGTCCAGATTGGTGGGGAAACCATAGCCCTCGGCCGTAGCCTTGGCCGTGCGCACGACCGTATCGCGCTCGCCCTGGCGTGCGCGCCGGCACAGCTCGGCATAGATCGCCCGGCACATCCGCGCCCGGTCCAGGCGGCCCATCGCCCGCCCGAAGGCCGAGGAAATCTGGAGCAGGTTCGCCATGCGGCGGATATCGGCCGAGCGATTGCTGCCGGCGGCATGAAACAACGCGGGGTTGAAGAAAACCGCATCGCCCGCCACCAGCGGCAACTGTACGTGACGCTCGGTGAAGTAGCGCTGGAATTCGGGCCTGGCGGTGGCAAGAAAACCCAACTCATAGCGCTGGGAATACGGAAGATACAGCGTCGGCCCGCTCTCCACGGGCATGTCGCAATGCGCGACCGCGCCCTGCAGCGTCAGCTGCGAGGCAAAGCGATGGACATGCGCCGGAAAACGCTCGGCCTGTTCGGTCGACATGAAGCCAAGATGATAATCGCGGTGCGCGCTCTGGGCAGCGCCGCCCGGATTCACCACGTTCAGGTCGGAGGTGACCTGATACATCGGGCCCAGCCAGGCTTCGCTGACCAGCTCGATCACCGGGTTGGCGTAGTAATCGATGTAAGCCCCCGGATCGCGTTCGGCCAGCTTCTGCTGGACGCGCCAGACGCGGTCGTTGGCGCCGGGCGTGGCGAAATGATCGCCGGCGGCCGTGCCCGCGGCGTGTTGCGCATCGATCATCTCCTGAAAGCGCGCAGTCGCACGGTCGAGCGTAGCCCGGCCGAACGCGCCGCTGAATACGACGATGCCCGGGCCCTCGAGCATGGCTTCGGCCAGTTCGGCCTGAAGGTCGGCGCGGGCCGCCGCCGACAGCTCCGCCACGTGGCGACCGTCGTAGATGGGTACGTTGCGTTCGATGCGCGCGGCGAGCGGATAATCCTCGGCGCGGGTCGTCCGGTCGAGGCTGGCGACGAAATCGTCGAGCCGGCAATCATCGGCATGCAGCCAGACCCGGTCGGCGGGCGTCGTGTGTTGTGTCTTGTCGTGGGCCAGCATGGCTCTCCTCCGGTTTCGCGTGGGGTTATTGCGGTTCCATTATTTGAACCGACCCGGCCCGCCCACAACGCGAAATCACCTCAAAAACACCTCAAGAAGCGGCCCCGACGAATAGGCGCTTCCCACCACGAAAAAGGGCGCCGAATTGGCGCCCTCGTAAGCGGCTTCAGCGCTTCATCTCATGCTCAAGGGCATCGAGTCCGGCGCCGCCGGCCATCTGGAAAATCAGATCTTCCAACGATAGATCCTCGCGCGGCGCGTCCAGATCCATCTCGCCGCGGCTGAGTACGGTGAAGTGGTCGCCCACCAGATACGCATGGTGCGGGTTATGGGTGATGAAGATCACGCCCACCCCGTGCTCGCGCGCCGCCGAGGCGATGTACTTGAGCACAAGCCCGGACTGATGCACGCCGAGCGCGGCCGTCGGTTCGTCGAGAATGAGCACGCGGGCGCCGAAGTGAATGGCCCGGGCGATCGCGACCACCTGTTTCTGGCCGCCGGACAGCGTCCCGACGTGCTGTTCCAGATCCTCCAGCTCGATGCCCATCTTGCGCAGGGCGTCGTCGGTCTCGCGCCACATATTGTCGCGGTCGAGGCGCTTGAACGGCCAGGCGCCACGGGTCATTTCCGAGCCGAGGAAGAAATTACGCCAGACCGGCATCAGCGGCACCAGCGCCAGGTTCTGATACACCGCGGCAATGCCGAGATCGAGTGCCTCACGCGGCGAGCCGAATTTCACCGGCTTGCCATCGACCCGGTACTCGCCCGTCGAATGATGGGTGAGCCCGGCAATCACGCTGATCAGGGTGGATTTGCCGGCCCCGTTGTCGCCGAGGATGCAGGTCACTTCGCCCTGCTTCACCTTGAGGCTGACGTTGGACAGCGCATGCACGTTGCCGTAGTTCTTGCCGACGCCGTCGAGTTCGATGATGGCAGTTTCGTCAGTCATTGCATTACCCCTGCGAGGCGCGAACGCGGATCCACGTATTGACCACGGTGGCCATCAACAGCATCGCGCCCACGAAAAACATGAACCAGTCGGAATCCCAGCCGGCATAGATCACACCTTCCGTGGTCATGCCGAAGATGAAGGCACCGAGCGCGGAACCCACCGCCGAGCCGTAGCCGCCGGTCAGCAGACAGCCGCCGACCACCGAGGCCGCGATATAGAGCAGCTCGTTGCCGACACCGGCACCGGACTGGACGGTGTTGTAGGCGAACAGCATGTGCATCGCCAGGAACCACACGCAGAACCCCACGCCCATGAACAGGGCGATCTTCATGCCGCGAACCGGCACACCAACCGCGCGCGCGGCGTCGGGATCGCCGCCGACGGCAAAGATCCAGTTACCCACGCGGGTGCGCAGCAACAGCCAGGTGGCGATCAGCACCAGCACGATCCAGTAGATGATCGCCACGCTGATGTCGAAATCGCCGATGACGATATCCGAGGCAAACACTGCATGGGCCGAGGCAAAGCCCGGCATCGAGCTGATGTCGCCGGTGGCCACGCCGCCGGTAATGAGCTTGGTCAGGGCGATATTCAGGCCCTGTAGCATCAGAAACGTCGATAGCGTGACCAGAAAACTGTGGAGCTTGGTCTTGATCAGCAGCCAGCCGTTGAGCGCGCCGAGTGCCAGCGAGAACGCGAGAGCAAACGCCACGCCCAGCCAGATGTTGCCGCCGATCTGGGTGGCGAACATCGAGGCCGCCAGCGAGGAACTGATGACCGCCACACCGGCGGTCAGGTCGAACTCGCCGCCGATCATCAGCAGCGATACGCCCACCGCGGGAATGCCGAGAATCGCGGCCTGGTAGAGCACGGTCGAGAACGCCGGCATGGTGCGGAACGGCGGTGCGACGATACAGAACAGAACGAATACGAGAATCGCCCCGCCGAGCGCGCCCGCTTCCGGCCGCTTGAGGATTTTCTTCCACAGCGGATCGCGGGAAATACGTTGCTTGGGTTGCTTCTGAGCCGCGCCGGTCGCTTTGTTGTCGAGCGTCGGCGCGCCGCGCAGTGCGTCGTCGTCCATGGTGGCTGCCATTGGTTTTTCCTCCGGGGTGCCCCGGCGGCACAAGCCGCCGGGGCGTCACGAGCGGTCGAATCGGTGGCTTAGCGCGTACCGCGTTCGACGTACTTGATGACCTTGTCGATATTCTGCGGCGTTACGAAGGCCGGCCCGGTCAACACGGCGTTGCCGCCGCCCAGGGTGTCGCCGTTGG
This sequence comes from Salinisphaera sp. SWV1, assembly GCF_052044155.1. Classification (NCBI taxonomy): domain Bacteria; kingdom Pseudomonadati; phylum Pseudomonadota; class Gammaproteobacteria; order Salinisphaerales; family Salinisphaeraceae; genus Salinisphaera; species Salinisphaera sp. SWV1. Next base: position 47,197 of record NZ_JBQDYE010000004.1, on the reverse strand, counting down.
TCAGGTTCAGATACAGCAAGTCGACGGCTTCGTAGCCCTGCAGCCATGGCTGCTGGTCCACCGCCCAGGCGACCTTGCCTTCCTTGACGAGCTTGGCGGTCCGCGGATTGAGGTCGAAAGTCACGACCTTGGCCTTGCTGTGCGCCATCTTGGCCGCATCCACGGCCACCGGCGCGAATGGCGCCCCGAGGGTGACGATGGTGTCGATCTGCGGGTCCTGCATCAGCTTGGCCATGATGCGCGAACGGGCCTTCGACATGTCGTAGCCCTCGAGATAGAGCGTTTCCGACTTGCCCTTGAAGGTATCGGCCACGCCGGCACAGCGAGCGGCCAGCTGGACCGCGCCCTGCTGCTGGTTCACACACAACTCTTTCTTGGCGCCCTCTTTATTCAGGCGTTTGCCGATGGCCTGGCCGGCGAGCGTTTCGTCCTGGCCGACGTACATCGGAATGCCCATCGACTTCCAGGTAGAAAAGCCCGAGTTCACGCCGACCACCGGAATGCCGTCATCCAGCGCTTTCTTGACCAGCGGCTTCATGGCATCCGGAAACGCGAGCGTCAGTGCGATGCCGTCCACATGCTGGGTAATCACGTTCTCGAGCTTGGCGGCCTGTTTGTCGGGCGAGTCGCCGTGCAGATAGATGAGATCGACGTTGTCTTTCTTGGCAGCGGCGTTCGCGCCCTTGCGGACGAGGTCCCAGAACGTATCGCCCGCCTGCGCATGCGTGATCAGCGCGATCTTCAGTTGCCTGGAATTCTGGTCGGCCGCCGACGCGATGCCGGCCGTACATACGGCAGCCACGCCCACGGCCAGTGCCGCTGCGGCCAGACGTACGTGCCGACGCCTTGTGGTGAACAGTCGCATATCGCTCTCCTCCTTCGTGCTTTTTACTTCGGCGAGCCCGACTTGATACCGGGCCGGTTTTTTGATCGATAACGGGCGCGAGCGTGAGGCCCTCCGCGACCGTGGTTATGACAATGATGGAATGCTTATATCGCCGCAAGCATTTTTGAAATTTTTGCGCTAATCCATTGGTCGAATGGCACCCCGTCGGCGCCTCATCGCTCCCGTGCCATGGCTGCAAAGTAAAACGGATCAAATAGATAACCGCACCGCCGCCGTCTTGGCGCCGGCCGGCGACCGGGCACGCCGATCGATACGGCCGGGCCGCACATGAGCGAGGCCACTGGATTCGGGGCCGTGAGCGCAGCGGTTGGCGCCGATGATGGCGAGTGCGATATCGCCACCAGAGCGACCGGCTTCGATCGGTATCGGCGCCGGGCGGAAAACGCGCATTCGGCATGGTCCGGCGGGCCCAGTACATTGCGGCCGGCAACACAACGCACGCTGGGTTTCGATGGCCAGGGTCTGTTGAGGTTTCGTGCGGGTCCGCGCCAAGCGCTGTTTTGCGGCAAGACGAGGCGTAGCGAACGTGGCGTAGTGGACCTACGCGAGAGAGCTATAACGCTGGATTGCCGCAAAACAGCGCTTGTCCCTTCGGGTTGGGCCGCAAATCCCGCCCGGCGGCGTTGCGAGTCTGGGTCGTGGCGCGCCACGACGCGGCGACTCGCGCCTTGCCGGACACGATTTGCGGACGCCAACGCGGCGCTCGCACGAAACCTCAACAGACCCTGGGGCGCCGCTCGTATTCCACACCCGGGCCGGCTCGTTGCCGTTGTTTCATTGCCAGCTGATCAGGCGAAGCGCTCGCGGATCTGGCTTTCAAACGCCTCGAGCGATTTGCCGCGGGTTTCCGGCACCACGGCGAGCGTGAAGATCAAGCCCAATACCGAAATCGCGGCGAACATGAAGAAGGTCGGCCCGACCCCGAATGCCGCCACGACCGGCGGGAAACCGAACGCCACGATCGCATTGGCCACCCAGAGTACGAACACACAGATGCCCATGGCGAAACTGCGGATCTTGAGCGGAAATATCTCCGAGAGCATCAGCCAGACCAGCGGCCCAAGCGTGCCCTGCATCGAGAACACGAAGGCCACCACAAAGATCAGCACCAGATACGGTTTGATCGCGATATCGGGCATGAACAGGGCCGACAGACCAACCAGGATATGGAACACGGCGATCAGAAAGAAACCGCCCATCAGCATCTTGCGCCGGTCGATCTTGTTGATCAGCAGAATGCCGACCGTGATGCCCAAGACACTGAATAGCCCGTTGAGCGTGTTCGCGATCACCGCGCCGTTGTTCGAAAACCCGGAGTTTTCCAGCAGCTGGGTGCCGTAATACATGATCGCGTTGATGCCGGTGAACTGCTGGAAGATGCCCAGCACCGCACCGATGACGATCAGCCGCCGCACCCACGGGACGGTCAGATCCGACCACTGGCCGCAGCGGCTTTCCTGCTTCTCTTCGACGAGGGCATCGACGTCGGCGATCTCGGCGCGAGCCCGCTCGGGCGAACGGATTTGCTTGAGCACCGCCAGCGCGTCATCCCGCCGATTCTGCTCGGTCAGCCAGCGCGGGCTTTCCGGCACGCGCAGCATGCCGATGAGCAGCGCAAACGCCGGCAGCACGCCGATCACCAGCATGTAGCGCCAGATGCCGGGATAGTCGCCCCAGATATTCATGATCACGGCGTTGATGATGAACGCGGCGAACTGCCCCGAAACGATCATGATCTCGTTGCGCGTGACCAGGCTGCCACGCCGTTCGGTCGGCGCCACTTCGGCCAGATAGACCGGCACTGTCGTCGAGGCCCCGCCAACCGCCAGTCCGAGGATGAAGCGGAACGCCGACAGCACCTGCCAGTTGGGCGAAATCGCCTCGCCGAGCGTGCCGGCGATGAAAATCCCGGACAGCATGAGAATCGTGTATCGACGACCGGAGACATCGGAAATCCGGCCACAGACCGCCGCACCCAGCGCCGCCCCGAAAATCAGAATACTCACGACGAATCCCTGGCTCATAGGCGTGAGGCCCAGGTCTATTTTCATCGGGTTCACCGCGCCGTTGATGACCCCGGTGTCGTAGCCGAACAATAGACCACCGAAGGTGGCGATGAACGCGATCATGCCCAGCTTGCGGGTATGGGAGCCGACCTGGCTCGCGGCTGCGGTCCCGTAGGCTGAGGACACTCCATTACTCACGTCAAACTCCTCCTGGACGATGATTCCGTCTGATCCGGGGTCGGCGTATGGTTCGATAAAGGGTGTTTCTGCGTCCGCCGCGAGATCCGAGATAGCGCGCGTGTCGAACCGGGTGACACGGGTAGCCGACCATGGCTCGCACGCCGTTTTACCCAACGGGAACCTACGTGCCGGGCGCAACCCGGGTCAAATTATTTATTTCGATATTTTGTATTATGGAATTTATTTTCCAAATCTGTTTGGATTGCGCACCGCTGCTTTTCCTGTTCAGAAGCATCGCCATGCATGACCGCCAGACCCAGACCATGTCCGAGGAACGTAGGCGCAGGATTTGGCTGGGCTTCGATCCGTCGGATTACGCCGCCGGCTAATCCGACCTGCGCGGACCGTCAACGGCACGGTGATCGAACCACCGTGTAGGTCGGGTTAGGCCGAAGGCCGACAACCAGGCCCCGCCCGTTCCGTGGTGTTGCCAAGCCAAGCGCCTCAACCGACCGATCTGAAGCGCTGGCATATAGGGATCGCGAGCTTCGAAACCGCGCCGAACCGGACAAAAAAATCGATGGATTTAAAGCAGCAGCGCGCGTGACCCGCTCTGAAAACGACGAGCGACCAGCCACGCCAACCGCGTCCAAAGGATTCAATCCACCGTGGCCCAGCGTCCCGACTCGACGGACGCCAGCCCCGCATCGATCACGCGATGCACTTGCACCGCATCGGCAAAGCACGGCCAGAGCGCCGCACGCTGGCCGCTGATGGCCGCAATCAAATCGCGTACTTCCACCGTCACCGTGTCGTTGTAGCCCGTACCGTGACCCGGTGCCGGGCAGAAATCACCATAGTCGGGATGAGCCGGGCCCATTGGGACACGCCGAAAGCCCTGAGTTCGTGCGTCGTCGTGCCGCGAGTAGAACTGGATCTCGCTCAGGCGTTCCTGATCGAACACGAGGGTGCCTTGCGTGCCGGTGACCTCGTAGGACAGCCCCATCTTGTGACCGGTGCCGACCCGCGAGACATACAGCGACCCCGAAACGCCGTTTTCGAACCGCACCAGCAATTCCGCCTGGTCGTCGTTTTCCACCGCGACGTGTTGGCCTGTCTCGGGGTCCGGGCGCTGGGCGTGCACGATGCGCGTGTCGGCCATGACCTCGCGGATCGGCCCGAGCAGCCAATGCGCCATCCCGATGCAATGCGAGCCGAGATCGCCCAGTGCCCCGGCCGCGCCGGCTTCGGCTCGCCGCATGCGCCAATCGATCGGCCGATCCGGATCGGCCAGAAAATCCTCGACGTGCACACAGCGAAACGACACGATCTCGCCGAGCGCGCCTTCGGCAATGAGCTGGCGGGCAAACTGCGAGGCCGGCGTCTTGGGGTAATTGAGCCCGACCATGCACACCACCCCGGCCCGCTCGGCCGCGGCCTGCATTTCCACGGCTTCGCCGGTATTCGCGCCCAGCGGTTTTTCGCAAAGCACATGCTTGCCGTGGGCGATCGCTTCCAGAACCATTTCCCGATACGGCAACGGCGCGCAGACGGTGACCACGTCAATGTCCGGATCACGCACGAGCTGGCGCCAGTCACCGGTATGACGGGCGAAGCCCAGCCGGTTCGCGGCCCGCTCGGCCGAGGCATCCGAGCGGGTTGCGATCATGTCGGCCACCGGGCGGGTATTGAGCCCGAATACGGCGCCCACCGAATGGATGGCCAACGCGTGCGCCTTGCCCATAAAACCGGCGCCGATGACGCCGAAACGTAGTGAATTCGCCATATGCAGTGTCCCCGCGTGGGTCGGGCTGGCCTCAAAGCCCGAGGCGCGCGACGTCGATCCAGCGTCCGCCCTCGTCGGAGGATCGGCAGGCCAGATCGATGAATTGGAGGCCGAGCACACCGTCGGCGGTGCCGGGAAAATCCGCCGGTCGATCCGCCATCGGCTGGCCGTCTCTCGCGGCCGCAATCGCCTCCGCTGCCGCCGAATACAAATTGGCGAAGGAGGCGAGGAACGCCTCCGGGTGGCCGAGGCCGATACGGGTGAACCGCTCGGCGTCGTCCGATAGCACCGAGCCGCCCTGGGCCAGTATTTCGTGCCGCCCGCCCGGGTAGGAGACGCGCAGATGATGCGGGTCTTCGTGACACCACTCGAGCGACGCTTTGGAGCCGATCACCCGGATACGCAATCCGTGTTCGGCGCCGGTCGCAACCATCGTCACCCAGAAGCTGCCGCGCGCCCCGCCGGTGAAACGCAACATGACCTGGGCGTGATCGTAGACCCGCCGGCCGGGTACGACGGTCGACAGATCCGCCGCCAGGGCCTCGATTTCGAGCCCGGAAACGAATCGGGCGAGGTGATGAATATGCGTGCCCAGATCCGATAGCACGCTGGCTCGTCCGACCTGGTCGGGATCGGTCCGCCAGGCCACCTGTTTGTTCTGGGCATCTTGCTCGGCGTCGCCGGCGCCCCAGTTCGCGGCAAACTCGCCCTGGATGCTGCGAATCGTGCCGAGATCGCCGTTGGCAACCATTCGCGCGGCATGCCGGATCATACTGTGACTGGCGTAGTTGTGGGTCAGCGCAAACACCAATCCTTCGGACTGCGCCAGCCGGTGCAGCGCCAGCCCGGTGTCGAAATCGTCGGTCAGCGGCTTGTCGCAGATGACATGAATGCCGTGCTCCAGGAAAACCCTGGCCGCCGGGTAATGGTTGGCGTTCGGGGTGACGATGGCCACGGCCTCGATGCCGTCCTCGCGGGCGGCCTCGGCTCGGGCCATGACCTCGAAGTCCGCATAGACCCGATCGCGGGCGATGCTCAGTTCGCGCCCCGTGATCGCGGATTTGTCCGGATCGCGCGAGAACGCACCCGCGACGAGTTCATAGCGCCCGTCCATGCGCAGCCCGATACGATGCGCCTCGGCGATATTCGCCCCGGGCCCGCCGCCAACCATGCCGATGCGAATCGGCCGTTCGAATGATTTCATGGTTATTTCTCCTCACGCGGCTTCGTTCTTTTATTTATCCGCAGATTGCGCAGATGACGCAGATTTCAAAGACAAATGATCGTTGGTTTTAAACCGTTCCCGGGTGCCGTACAGCGACTAGCTATCCGCGTTCTCTTCTTCATCTGTGCAATCTGCGTAATCTGCGGATCAATGCTTTTCAAACGTCGACCCAGGACTCCGACCGGCAGGATTCGTCGATGGCTTCGAGAATCCGCTGGTTGCGGGCTCCAAAGTTGAAGTTCGGGTAACAGTCGTCGGGGCCGGCGATGCCGGTGACGAGATCGCAGACGTCGATGACCTTGGCGTCGTAGAAGCCGAGCGAGCCGCCGCCGAAATCGAAGGGAAAGAAGCCGGCGTACTGGGGCACCTGGGAGCCGGCGAGCAGGGTCTTGAAGCCGCGGTCACGCTTGTCGTCGCGCATGCGAAAGACCTGCAGCTCGTTGAAGCGCTCGCCGTCCATGATGATCGTGCCCTCGGTGCCGGAGATCTGCCATTCCACGCCCATGATCTTGCCGGCAGCGATGCGCGAGGATTCGACCACCCCGGCCGCGCCGGAAGTGAACTTCACCAGGCACTGGGTCTGGTCGTCGTTTTCCACATCCCGCCACTCGGCGTCGGCGCTCGCTTTTGACGAATAGCCAGCCCCCGGGGCGGCCACGGGGCGCTTGTCGAACACGATCTGCGACTGGCCGCAGACCCGGTCGAAATCGCCCATCAGATACTGGGCCACGCCGATCACGTGGGCGCCGAGGTCGCCGAGCGAGCCCGTGCCCGCCGCCGCGCGCGAACAGCGCCAGGACCACGGCAGCTCCGGATCGTTGAAGAAACCCTGGTCGAAAGTGCCGCGGAAACGCGTCAGCCTGCCGATTTCGCCACGGTCGATGATCTGCTTGGCGAGCATCGCCGCCGGCGTCTTGATGTTGTTGAACGAGATCATGGTTTTCACGCCGGCTTTTTCGGCCGCATCGCGCATCTCGTTGGCCTCGGCCGTCGACATCGCCATCGGTTTTTCGCAGTAGACATGCTTGCCGGCGGCAATCGCTGCCAGCGCCATTTCGTGATGGAACTGGTTCGGCGACGTGATATCGACCACATGCACATTCGGGTCCGCGATCATGGCGCGCCAGTCGTCATAGGCCTTGTCGAAGTTGAAGCGTGTCTTCGCGGCTTCGGCCAGCTCGCGGCTGACATCCGCCACCGCATACAGATGCGGTCGCAGCGCCAGATCGGTATACAGCGCCGCACAGCGCCAGAAGGCTTCAGCGTGAGCACGACCCATGAAACCGGTGCCGATGATGCCGATGTTGAGTTGTTCTGCCATGTCCTTGGTCTCCTCGAAAACTTTTATCCGCAGATCGACGCAGATGCACACAGATCGGAAGACAGATGACCTTCAGTACATCAGGGCTCGCATACGCATTTCTATGCTTGGTGCCACCTGCCGCTGTCTTTCTTTCATCTGCGTCAATCTGCGTCGATCTGCGGACAACCTCTTGATGAACTAGCCGCCGAAGAACGAACGCACGGTACGCATCGCTTTGTCGGCATATTCGACCGACGGCGCCTGGGTCGGGTCTTGCTCGGCTTCGACCACCAGCCACCCGTTGTAGGCATCGCTTTTGGCGAAATCGATGACGGGTGTGAAGTCGATACAGCCGTCGCCCGGCACCGTGAACATGCCGGCGCGTACGCCCGTATTGAATGAGTCGTCGCACTCGCGAATGGCAGCGAACACATCACGGCGGATGTCTTTTAGATGGATGTGGTTGATGCGATGGCCGTGGTTCGCGAGCACGCGGGCGAGGTCCGCGCCGCCGGCCGCGATATGCCCGGTATCGAACAGCAGGCCGACCGCATCGCCGGTTTCGGCCATGAGCCGATCGATCTCGGCCTCGGTCTCGGCGACCATCATCAGATGGGCGTGGTAGGCGAGCTGGAGGCCGTAGTCGCGTTGGAGTGCTTCACCGAACTTGGTCAGCCGCTGACCATAGGCCGCCCAGTCGGCAGCCGAGATCACGGGCGTCGCCGACAGCGGTTCGTTGAGCGGATCGTCGCCCGGCATCAGCCCGGTTTCGCCGTAGACCATGACCTCGGCGCCGTTATGGGCCAGCAATGCGGCATGGTTCGCCACCTGGGCCAGCTCATCCGCGACGCCGATCTCGGCCAGGCGGCCGGAGTACCAGCCGGAGACCAGATCGACGTTGCCGTCGGCCAGCAGACCGGCGACGGCGTGCTGATCGGCTGGAAATTTGCGCCCCATTTCGACGCCTTCATAACCGGCCGCGACCGCCTCGGCGATGAAGGTTTCGACCGGGGTGTCATCGCCGAATTCGGTGATCACGTCGTTGGTCCAGCCAAGCGGATTGATGCCGAGGCGCAGGCCATAGGGTGCCAGCCGTTCCCGGGTCGCTTGCTGGCTGGGCTGCCAGTCGCGCGCAAGGGTCTGGCGCACGTTCGAAGCCGTCGTGCTCATGATGCTCTCCTCGACGAAAACACCGGGCGCGGTGTGCGCCCGGCCGCCCGGTCAGTGCGTCGGCATGACGAAGGCGTTGCCCTGCGAGACCTGGTCCTCGGGCCAGCGCGCGGTCACGGTCTTCAGCCGGGTGTAGAAGCGCACGCCGTCGGCGCCGTGTACATGCAACGGACCGAAAAGGCTCCGCTTCCAGCCGCCGAAGGAATGGAACGCCATCGGCACCGGAATCGGTACGTTGACGCCGACCATGCCGACCTCGATGCGCTCGGCGAAGGTCCGCCCCGCATGGCCGGATTCGGTGAAGATGGACGTGCCGTTGGCGAACTGGTTGGCGTTGATCAGGTCAATCGCCTCATCCAGCGATTCGGTGCGGCTGATGCACAGCACGGGCCCGAAGATCTCTTCGTCGTAGACGCGCATGCCGGGCTTGGTGTGGTCAATCAGCGAGCCGCCGATGAAGTAGCCGTCCGGATGGGCGGAAAAGTCCTTCTCGCGCCCATCGACCACCAGCTCGGCTTCCTCGGCGCCGATGCCGACATAGTTCGCGACCTTGTCGCGATGCTCGGCCGAGACCAGCGGGCCCATGTCGTTGTCCTTGCCGTCGACCAGCGACGGGCCAACCTGCAGATTCTCCAGCCGCTCGACCAGAGCCGCGCGCAGTTTCTCGGCGGTTTCCTGGCCGACGGGCACGGCCACCGAAATTGCCATGCAACGCTCGCCGGCGCTGCCATAGGCCGCGCCCATCAGCGCATCGGCGGCCCCGTCGATATCGGCATCCGGCATGACCACCAGATGGTTCTTGGCGCCGCCGAGCGCCTGGACGCGCTTCTCGGCGGCCGAGGCGGTCTCGTAGATATGCTTGGCGATTGGCGTGGAGCCAACGAAACTCACCGCCGACACGTCGGCATGGGTGATCAGATGGTTCACGGCATCCGCGCGACCGTGCACGACGTTGAACACGCCGTCCGGCAGCCCGGCTTCCTTGAGCAGGCGAGCCATCAGGTTGGCCGCCGACGGGTCCTTATCGGCCGGCTTGAGCACGAAGGTGTTACCGGTCGCCAGCGCGATCGGATACATCCACATGGGCACCATGGCCGGGAAGTTGAACGGCGTGATGCCGGCACAGACGCCGACCGGCTGGTACATGGAATAGCTGTCCACGCCGGTACCCACGTTCATGGAGTGCTCGCCCTTCTGCAGATGCGGCATGCCGCAGGCGAATTCGACCACTTCGATACCCCGGGTGACCTCGCCCTGGGCATCCGAGAACACCTTGCCGTGCTCGGAGGCGATCAGGCGCGCCATCTCGTCGCGGTGCTCGTCGAGCAGGGCCTTGTACTTGAACAGGATGCGCGCCCGGCGCAGCGGCGTGGTCCCCGACCAGCCCGGCAGCGCCGCCTTGGCCGCCGCCACCGCGGCATCGACATCGCCCGTCGTGCCGATCACGACTTCGGCCTGTTGCTCGCCGGTCGTGGGATTGAATACGGCCCCGCGCTCGGCGTTGTCGCCGGCCGTGGGCTCGCCGTTGATGAAGTGCAGAATCTCGCGCATGTCATCGGTCCTTTGAATCGTGTCTTGTGCAGTGGCGCTTACGCGGCCGCCGCCAGTGAGAAGCCGGCCCGCCGCGCTGTATCGCGGAGATAGCGATAGCTGCGCTCGGCCAGCGGCCAGGACGGCGACACCGACGGGTCCGTCTCGGCTTCGGTGATCAGCCAGCCGTCGTAACCGGTCGCCGCCAGCCGCGACAGAATGGCATCGAAATCGAGGCTGCCGTCGCCGGGAATAGCGAATACGCCGTCGACCACGGCATTCAGAAAACTGGCGTTGCGATTGTGCGAACGCTCGACCACGGCCTGGCGGACATCCTTGCAGTGCGCATGTACGACCCGCTCGCCCCAGCGATCGAGCCAGTCCAGCGGATCGCCACCGGCGAATGCACAATGGCCGGCATCGAACAGCAGCCCGACGTTGTCGCCGGTCTTGTCCATCAAGCGGGCGACGTCATCGGTGGCCTGAATCACGGTGCCCATGTGGTGGTGGTAGGCCATGCGGATGCCCTCGCCCGCCAGATAATCGGCGATCGCATCGATCCGCGGCGCCAGCCGCTGCCAGTCTGATTCGGTCAGCCGCGGCCGGCGCGACACCGGCATCGAGCGGTCGAGATGCACGCAGCGCGCCGTCTCGCAGAAGACCATCGCGCTCACGCCGGCGGCCTTCATCAGGGCGAGATGCCCTTGCATGGCCTCGATTTCCTCGTTGACGTCACGCTCCAGCAGATTCGACGAATACCAGCCCGAGGCCAGCACCAGATCTTCATCGGCGAGCAGCGGGCCGAGTTCGTCGAACGTGGTGGGGAATTTGCGCCCCATCTCCACGCCTTCGTAGCCGGCCCGTTTGGCCTCGGCCAGACACTGGGTGAGCGGGGTCTCGTCGCCGAGCAGCGGCAGGTCGTCGTTGGTCCAGAGCAGCGGGTTCACACCCAGTCGAACGGTCATCATTGCATCTCCTTTGCGCGACGGCTCAACGCTGACGCTGCTTGTTGTTGTCGTAGCCCGCGCGGCGCTCGGTGACGGCCTCGCGGCTGGATATCTCGGCCACCGGCACATCCCACCAGGTGCCGCCCTCCGCGGTTGCCTTGTCGGCATCGGTCTTGAGCGCGATCAGATAAGTCTTGTCGGCGGCCCTGGCGCGATCCAGCGCCGCCTCGAGCCCGCCGATGCCGTCGACCCACTCCGCTTCGCAGCCAAGCGCTTTGGCGTGGGCCGCGAAATCGATTTCCGGCGCGCCGTCGGGCGCGGTATTGCAGCCCTCGAACAGGTTGTTGAATTCCACGCCCACCGTGGCGCCCTGCAGCCGATGGATGCAGCCGTAGCCGCGGTTGTCGAGCAGCACCACGATCAGCTTGTGGCCGAGCATCACTGACGTCGCCAGTTCGGAGTTGAGCATCAGATAGCTGCCGTCACCGACCGTCACATAGACGTCGCGCTCGGGCGCGGCCATCTTCACGCCCATGCCGCCGGCGATTTCATAGCCCATGCAGGAAAAGCCGTATTCGACGTGATAGCTGCCCGGCCCGGTCGTCTGGTAAAGCTTATGCAGCTCGCCCGGCAGCCCGCCCGCGGCACAGACGACCGTACCGTTCTCGCCGGCCGCGCGGTTGACCGCGCCCAGCACCTGGCTGTCGGCCGGGCGCGCCGCGCCGTCGTCCGCGGTCACGCGTTCGACGATGGCGAGCCAGTCGCGTCGTTCGTCGGCCAGTTTGTCCTGCCACCCGGCATCCGACTGCCAACCGGCAAGCCCCGCTTCCAGTGCTTCGAGCGCCACGGCGGCGTCGCCCACCAGCGATTGCCCGCCGTGTTTGGCGGCATCGAATCGGGCCACATTGATGCCGAGCAGCGTGGGGCCATGATCCATGTAGAGAGCACGCGAGCCGGTGGTGAAATCCTGCAGTCGCGTGCCGAGCGCGACGATGACGTCGGCCTGTTCGGCCAGCGCGTTGGCGGCCGTCGAGCCGGTGACGCCGATCGCGCCGACGTTGTTCGGGTGATCGGCCCGCAGGCTGCCCTTGCCGGCCTGGGTTTCGGCCACCGGGATGCCGTGGCGCCCGGCGAAAGCGGCGAGCCGGTCGCAGGCGTCGGCGGAATACAGTACGCCGCCGCCCGCGATGAGCAGCGGCCGCTCGGCGCTCTTGAGGGTTTCGACGGCGGCAGCGAGCTCGGCCTCATCGAGTCCCGGGCGGCGAATGCGATGCAGGCGCTCGTCGAAGAATGCGGCCGGGAAATCGTAGGCCTCGGCCTGCACGTCCTGGGGCAGCGCCAGCGTCGCCGGGCCACAGTCGACCGGATCGAGCAGCGTATCGATCGCTGCCGGCAGGCTGGTCAGCAATTGCTCCGGCCGCGTGATGCGATCGAAATAACGCGAGACCGGCACGAAGGCATCGTTGACCGTGGTCGACGGCGCGCCGCAATGCTCGACCTGTTGCAGTACCGGATCCGGCTTGCGGGTCGCGAACGTGTCCCCCGGCAGCAGCAGTACCGGCAGGCGATTGGCATGCGCCAGGCCCGCGGCCGTCACCATATTCAGCGCCCCGGGGCCGATGGAGGTAGTGCAAGCCATCATGCGCCGGCGCCGATGCTGTTTGGCGAAGGCAATGGCGGCATGGGTCATGCCCTGTTCGTTGTGGGCCCGCCAGGTCGGAAACGTCTCGCGTTCGACATAAAGCGCTTCGCCCATGCCGGCCACATTGCCGTGGCCGAAGATGGCGAAGCAGCCTTCGAACAGGCGCTCGCGGCGCCCGTCGATCTCGATGCGCTGCGCCGCCAGATAGCGGACGAGCGCTTGGGCCATGGTCAGGCGAATGGTATGCGGTCGGCTCATGCCAAAGCTCCTGCGGAACGCGGGTTGTCCGTTTCGCCGGCGGCATCGCGCCAGGTGGTGATCAGCTCGGCGTAGTTGTCCGATACGGCGGCGACGAACGCGTCGTCGTCCAGCTCGCCGGCCAGCCAGTCGCGGGCCGGCCCCGCGAACAGCGTCCGCCCGATCGTGAAGCCGCGGCAGATCGCGGAGGCACTCGCCTCGCGGAAGCCGGCTTTTACATCGTCCATCGGCGCATCGAGACCCAGCAGCACCACGCCGCGACAATGATCGTCGTGGCGCTCGATCACGCCGCGCACGGCCCGCCAGGCAGCGGCGCTCATCGGCGGCAGCTTCCACCAGTCGGGCCGGATGCCGAGGTGATAGAACCGCTGCAGGCTGCGCGCGACGGTGGCGTCGTCGTCGGCCCTATCCTTCGGCGGAATCACTTCGACCAGCAGTTCGTGGCCGGTGACGCGGCGGGCTTCGTCGAGCTGGCGCAGCTTGTCTTCCTGCTCCAGACGCAGCCCGATTTCGTCGTCCGGGTGATAGAACACCAGACACTTGATGATGTGCTCGGCCGGCCATTTCAGAAGCTGGCTGCCGATGTCGTCACCGTGCTGGAACCGCAGCGGCCGCGAACCGGGCTCTTCCACCGGTCGGCCGATCCACCAGCCGCGCCCAGTCATGGCGTTGAGCGCGTCCTGGCCGATGACGTCGTCGCAGAGCACCGCCGGCGTGCCGGCAACGCCCGCTTTTGCCAGGCCTTGTTCGGCCGCGGCCACCAGCAGCTCCTTGAGCGGCGACAGACGGGCCGCGTCCACGCCCAGCTCGCCGGCCATGTCGAAAAGCTGCAGGCGATGATCGAACGCCAGGCCGTAGATCGGACCCCATTCGGCCGGATAGCGCGTGGTTTTGCGATGCAGATCATTCAGGCGTGCGTCCTGATCCGGACGCGGCACTTCGTCCCGGCGCGTCAGATAATCGAACAGCTCGGCCTCGGTCGGCATGGCCGGCGCGCAGCCGTGGCGCGACACCACCAGCGCGCCGCAGGCATTGGCATAGGTCGCGCACGTCTCCCACGACTCGTCGCGCAGATAGCCCCGCAGGAAACCGGAGATGAACGCATCGCCCGCGCCCAGCACGTTGAGCACCTCGACCTTCACACCTTCGACCAGCACACCGTCGTGCACCGAATCGCCCACCGAGCCTTCGAAGATCGTGCAGCCCAGCGCGCCCAGCTTGCAGACCAGCACCGCGTCGGACAGTTCCCGCACTTTCTTGAGCGCGGCGATGGTGTCGGTCGTGCCGCCGGCGATATGGAATTCTTCCTCGGTGCCGACGATCAGGTCGAAATCACCGATCCAGCGCTGCAGATGGGCCGTGGTCTCGGCGTCGTCGACGTAACGCGTCTCGCCGTCGCCGAGTTCGGCCAGGCCCCAGAGCACCGGGCGATAGTCGATATCGAGGATGCGCTTGAGACCATGTTTCTTAGCCGCATCGAGCGCGGCCCGACAGGCGCCCTGTGTGGTCTCGGTCGACAGATGCGTGCCGGTGATCGCCAGCGCCCGCGCGGTGCCGATCCAGTCCGGGTCGACATCCTCGGCGGCGATCGCCATATCCGCGCAATCCTTGCGATAGAACAGCAGCGGGAAGGTATCGCGATCCTTGATCGCCAGAATGGCCAGCGCGGTAAAGCGGTTCCTGTCCACCGGCATGTGCGACGTATCGACCCCGGCGCGCTGGAATTTCTCGACCACGAAGTTGCCGAACTGCTCGTTGCCGACGCGGGTGAGCATCGCCGATTTCAGCCCGAGCCGCGCGCTGCCATAGGCACAGTTGCCGGAACTGCCGCCCAGGTACTTGGCAAAGCTGGACACATCTTCCAGGCGGCTGCCGATTTGCTGTGCATAGAGATCGACCGCGGCACGACCGAGGCAGATGACGTCGAGTGGCTTGTGGTTCATCGGCTTCTCCAAAATCCGGGAACGAGTATTTCAGAGCGTTCCGGAGTGGACTATTTATTCCAAATTCTGCCGAGATGGAATCCCGTTTTCAATGGTTTTGCGACTAAAGTCGGCGCTTTAGCCTGCTGGCAGGCGATCATCGGGCCTATCGCCCAAAAAGCGTCCGCAAATGAACGCTGATAAACGCAAATAAAAACAGCGCAGCAAAGATCGACAACACCTTTTGCGTTCGGCGCATGTCCACGTGGACGGGATAACCCGGCACGCTGGAAATTCGCGGGTGCTCATGGCCAGGCTGCCGATCGCGCAATCAGACATACAACGTCGGCCCGGAGCCAAGTTCGACTGTTACCGTCTCACCGCCCTCCTGCGCCTTCACACCCGCCTCGCAACAGGCCGCGGCGGCATAGCCATCCCAGGCACTCGGACCGTCCGGCGCCTCACCGGCGCGCAGACGATTCACCCAACCCTGGAACTCGGTATCGAAGGCCGCCGCGAAGCGCTGTTCGAAACCGGGCGTGACTTCGCCGCCCCAGCGACCGGCCGAGCGGACATAGGCGCCCTCGTCGTTACCGATATCCACGATGCCACGCTCGAACACGGCTTCGGTATGCACCTGGTAACCAAACAGCGCGTTGACGAAGATTTCCACATCCACCAGCACGCCGGATTCGGTACGCATCAGCACCTGCTGTGGGTCGGACAACCTGCCGTTGCCAGCCGTGGTCGCACGGCCCTTGCGCACCGAGATCTCGGTGATTTCCTCGCCGGTGAAATACCGCACGCCGTCGATCTCGTGCACCACCGAGTCATAGATCATCAGCGCATCGGTGAAGTTCGGCGGCGGATCGGGATTGCGATGCCGGCAGTGCAGCATCAGCGGCGCGCCGAGCGAACCGTCGGTGAAATAGCGCCGCAGGCGTTGATAACCGGCATCGTAACGACGCATGAAGCCGACCTGGATCAGACGCGCGTCGAGCTGTGCCTCGGTATCCACGATCTCGCGCGCCGCGGCCGCGTCGGCGGTCAACGGCTTTTCGCAGAACACCGGCAGGCCCTTGTCGAGTGCGTCCATGAGCACGTCGTAATGCAGCATGCCGGGCGTCGTCAGCACGAAGGCATCGTACTCACCGCTGGCCAGCGCGGCGTGCGGGTCGCCCCAGACTTTCGCGTGGCCGCCCGCCAGCGCCGCGGCGGCCTTGGCGCGCCCCGGGTCGATATCGACCACGCCGGTCACGTCGGCACCGGCGATGCGATGGGTCAGCCGCTTGATGTGATCGGTGCCCATGCGGCCGGTCCCGATCACCGCAATACGTAGATTATTGGCCATGGTTGGCTCCTGCTCGGTCAAACGCCTGCTTCAGCCGATTTCGCTCATGGCCACGACGCGCCCTTGAGCAAGCGACTGCGTCGCCGCCGCCGCCAGGCGCAGCGACTGGTAGCCATCTTCGTGGGTTGCCTTCGGCGCGCTGCCGGTGCTCCAGGCATCGTAAAGATCACCCAGCTCGCGGCCGTAGGCGATGCCGTAGCGTTCGAGAAAGAAATGTTTCGGCGGCTCGTCGACCTGACCGGCCTCGCCGGTATAGCGCAGACGGGTTTCGGTTTCGTTAACGGCCTGCAGCATGCCGGCGCTGCCGAAGGCCTCGATGCGCTGGTCGTAGCCGTAGGCCGTGCGCCGTGAGTTCTGGATATGACACAGCCGGCCGGATTCGGTGGTCAGCAACACCATCGCGGTATCGATATCGCCGGCCTCGCCGATCGCCGGATCGACCATCACCCCGCCGCTTGCGAACACCGACACGATCGGCTCGTCGAGCAGCCAGCGGGCGACGTCGAAGTCATGGATCATCATGTCGAAGAACAGCCCGCCCGAACCCTTGATGTAATCGATGGGCGGCGGTGCCGGATCGCGGCTGATGATGGTCAGCGTCTCCAGCCGGCCGATGCGGCCGGTGTCCATCGCTTCCTTGAGTGCCGCGAACTGCGGATCGTGGCGTCGGTTGAAGCCGAGCGCGCAGGCGACGGGGTTCGCATTGACCACGTCGACCGCGGCTTTGGTCCGTTCGATATCCAGCGCGATCGGTTTTTCGCAGAGCACGGCCTTGCCGGCCTTCGCCGCTCGCTCGAGGAACTCGGCATGCGTTGCCGTCGACGAGGCGATGAGCACCGCATCGATTTCCGCGTCGTCGAAGATCGTGTCGACATCGACGCTCGCCGCGCCGTAGGTCTGCGCGAGCGCCTCCGCGGCCTCGGCCCGGATATCCGACACATAGACCAGTGCAATACGGGAGTCGCGGTCGGCCGCGGCGGCATGGACCTGGGCAATACGCCCGGCGCCGATGATGGCGAGTTTCATGATCGGGTCGGACATCAGTGTTTCTCCAGTTCAACAATGCGGGATGTGGTCACCGATTCGATGCAGGCATCCAGCACCCGCATGTTGGCGAGTACGTTTTCCGGCGTGTAATCGGGAGCGCGTGTGCGCAGCACGCAATCGGCGAAGTGGGCAACGCCGTTCGGGTATTGGAACGACGTCACGTGTTCGGTGGTGGTATGGCCCTCGGCATCGACGATCTCGATCGGGCCGTCGCCGTCGACCTGCGGCACAAAGGCCTTGGGCACACGGATGGTGCCGTCCGTGCCGTAAACCTCGTAGACATGCCGGGCGACGGCATCCATGCCGCAGTCGAAGCCGGCCTTGGCGCCGTTGTCGTAGCCAAGTACCGCAGCGGCGGACATTTCAGCGTCATTCGGGCCGGCGAAACGGGCGACCGTGGCTACCCGGTCCGGCTCACCGAGCAGGCTGCGGATCACATGAACGCAATAGCAGCCGAGATCGTAAAGGCTACCCCCGCCGGTCTCGAGCGTGCCGTGCCGAAAATCCGACAAACTCTTTTCAAGGTTGAAGGTGAAGTTCACCTGTACGCCGCGCAGGTCGCCGATGGCGCCCGCCGCGACCAACTCCCGCACACGTGCATGCTGTGCATGGAACTGATACATCATCGCTTCCATGTACAACACGCCCGTCGCAGCGCAGGCCGCGATTGCCTCGGCGGTCTGGCCCGCATTCAGCGCGGCGGGTTTCTCGCACAGCACGTGTTTGCCCGCGTGTGCGGCCTTGATCGTCCATTCGGCATGCAGATC
The DNA here is from genome assembly GCF_052044155.1 of Salinisphaera sp. SWV1. NCBI lineage: Bacteria > Pseudomonadati > Pseudomonadota > Gammaproteobacteria > Salinisphaerales > Salinisphaeraceae > Salinisphaera > Salinisphaera sp. SWV1. The sequence goes on along the minus strand of NZ_JBQDYE010000004.1, from coordinate 29,156 downwards.
GTTGGGCAGCGGCAGGTACACCGCGTCTACCAGCGGGTCCGCCAGCAGTTTGTCGTAATCGCCGTATCCGATCTCGGAGCCGAAGTGCTCGACCCGTTCCTCGGGCACGCCTCGGCGACTGGCCAGCGCATACGCGCGGCTGTTTTCTGCCGCCAGGATCGCCGGGATTGTGTGCTCGCGGGCAATTTCTGCTGCCCCGAGCACGCCCCAGTTGATCGACGCTCGGCTCATGACTGGCTCCTCGGAAACGATGACGCCGGTTCCGAACGGACCGGGCGAGACATGGTTAGAATTTATTTTCTATTTTTTATTTTTACAAACCTATCGTTTTATACTTTAGTCGAGCCACGAGGCTCGCGCCGCTCGCCACCGACGGCTTTGTCCCTTCCGCACGCCGTGAATACAGTATTTTCAGTCGTCGATCACGCCGGCCCCAACGGCCTGCGGGTAGATTTTTCGAGTCCACTGCGCGCCATTCCGAAAGAGTAGAGCCAGCGAACGCGCAGCGCCGCGACCCATCGACGGATACGTGACCTGCTTGCAGTTATGGAATTTTCATTCTAATTTGCGCCGAAAGACATCGGTCATACAGATCACCGAGGAGATGCGTGATGAAAATAGGAATGGTCACCGACAGCGTCGCGAACATGGATACCGACGCGATGCTCGACTACTGCGCCGAGCTCGGGCTCGATGCGATCGAACTTTGCGTCGGCAACTGGGGCGCAGCCGCGCATATCGGCGACGTAAATGCGCTTCTCGAGGATTCCGCGCGCCAGCGCGAACTCGCCGCCAAGATCCGTGACCGCGGGCTGGAGATCTCGGCATTCAACGCCAACGGCAATCAGCTGCACCCCACCGACGGCGAGCGCCAGTCGACGGTGGTGCACAACGCCATCCGCCTGGCCGAAATCTTCGAAGTGCCGCGCATTGTTCTCATGTCCGGCCTGCCCGCCGGTGCGCCGGGTGATTCGATGCCCAACTGGGTCACGACCTCATGGCCGCCGGAGACGCACGACATCCTGCGCTACCAGTGGGAAGACGTCGCGATTCCCTACTGGCGCAAGCTGGTCGATTACGCGGAAGGGCGCGGCATCAACCAGCTCTGCATCGAAGCGCATGGCGCCCAGCTCGTGCACAACATGCCGACCTTCATGCAACTGCGCGAGGCGGTCGGGCCGACCGTGGGCCTGAACTTCGACCCCAGCCACTTCATCTGGATGGGCGGCGATCCGATCGAAATGATCCGCCGCTACTCGGACTGTATCTACCACGTGCACGCCAAGGACACCTATATCGACCGTCATAATCTGGCTTATGCCACACGGCTGGATAATCGGTCGATGGACAGGGTGCTCGACCGAAGCTGGTCCTACGTCACACTGGGCTACGGCCAGCCCGAAGATTGGTGGCGCGAGTTCTGCTGGCAACTGCAGGCCCGCGGCTATGCCGACGGCGCGCTCTCGATCGAGCACGAGGACCAGAATCTATCCTGCAACGAGGGCGTGCGTCGTTCGGTCGACCTGCTGCGCCGCGTGATGCCGCGGGAACCGTCCGATTATCAGCTTCCCGACTAGGGCCTGTTAACACTACCCGCGTGGGTCGCGTTGCCGCCCAAAATCGCGATCCCGCAAGGCGCGTGGCGCGTGGCGCCGGCCTTGGTCGTTTCAAGGCCAAATTGCGCAACGCCGCGAGGCCAGATTTTGGGCGCAACCCGAAGGGCGGGGGCTGCCCGAATATATTCGAGCTCCCGCAATACCGCGTTGCCGCCCGCCTGTGTAGCTAGGCGACACGGCGCTCCCGGCGCCTTGGCTTGCACGAAAATAGCCGCCGGCGCTCTCTGCGCCGGTAGTGTTAACAGGCACTGACACGGTCTGACATTTTCCGGCCCGACTGGGCAAAGGCCCCGCCGCTGAGCGCGGGGCCTTTTTCTCGAATGTTGCCAATCAATCGTTACACTTGGCTTATCGCGGCCATCTGACGGCGGCATTGGCGCCCGGTAAGCAGGGGACCACAACGGTGCCTGCATAAAAAAACCGGCTGGGCCCAGCCGGTTTGATCGCCGTCGAAGCAATCCGCCAGGATCCGTCTCGGGTCCGGCACGGCGGTGGTTCGCGGCGATAATACGGCCTATCGGCCGTAAGGCGCGATTCAATGAATGCGGCGGTCCTCGGCGGCCGGCACGATATAGCCGGCAGCATGCGTACCGCAGAATGTCCCGACCCGCTCCATGAACGCGCCGATACGCGCCCAGACCGGGTGTTCACTCGTCCACTGACGATCAATTTCGGCATCGCGGTCTTTCGGGAAGACGTTATCGATACTCATGTCGCTCATGTCCGCTCCTGTCTTCGGCGGGCTCGCGCCCACAGTACGACCGGTTACTTCACCAGCCACGCAAAGTCCGGGTCGGTCGTGAATTTCCATTCGCGCTTTGGCCCGGCCATGACATTCAGGTAGTACAGGTCACAGCCGTAAGGCGCGCCGACCGGGTGGTACCCGCGTGGCACCAATACACAACTACCGTCGCCGAACGCCATCGTCTCGTCTATTAAACGATCGTCGGTATATATCCGCTGCAGACCGAACCCTCGCGACGGATTCAGCCGGTGGTAGTAGCTTTCTTCGAGAAACGACTCGTGTGGCAGGTTGTCTTCGTCGTGCTTGTGCGGCGGATAGCTCGACCAGTTTCCGGCCGGGGTATAGACCTCGACCACGAGCAGACTGTCCGCAGGCTCGGTCTCGGGCAGGATGTCGTGAACATGGCGCACATTGGCGCCCTCGCCGCGCGTCGACTGTTTGACATGGCCGGGCTCGATCAGCCGTGGCGGGTGATTGCCATGCCCCGGTGCGCCACAGATGCCCAGTTCCACCGCGGTGAGCGCTTCCACGCTGTAGTCCATGCCATTGGGCAGATAAACGGCATACGGCGCGACCTGCTCGAAAACGCTCATGCGCTCGCCGATCGCTTCGAATGTGCGATCGCCGCAGCGCACGGTCACCTTGCCCGACAGCAGTACGAGGCACAGTTCGTGCTCGCCGCTGTTATCCGCGAACGATTCACCTTCGGCCATTTTTCGGTGGCGAAAGCGGACGTACTGAAGCGGCTCGGACGCATTGGCCGTGTCCAGCGTCTCGCCCACGTCGACGGAGGGATTGAGCAACAGATCCATAACGACCTCGGGTTTGAACAAACGGTTCAGGAAGAATCGATATAGAACATATTTTTTATTATGCTTTTAATCAAATAATTTGTTTCATACTTTCGTCGGTTGCGAGATCCGTTTGCCATGCGTCGCGGTCTGTCCGGGCGGCTGAGCCGCTCGGGGCCAACGTCGCCCACACGGCGATCACGGCCCTGTTCGAGGGCCGCGCGATAAGCGCCTGCGGCGGCCGCCGGGCCAGGCCACGACGGCCGGTCACGATTTGAGCCGGTAACCGGTCTTGAAGATCCAGGCCACGATGCCGATGCACACCGCCAGGAACAGGCCGATCATGAGCACGCTCAGGCCCACGCTGACGTCGGCGGTGTTGTAGAAACTCCAGCGAAAACCCGACACCAGATAGACCACCGGATTGATCAGCGTGACCTTCTGCCAGAACGGCGGCAGCATATCGAGCGAATAGAAGGTGCCGCCCAGAAACGTCAGCGGCGTGACGATCAGCAACGGGATCACGGTCAGCTTTTCGAAGTTGTCGGCCCAGATGCCGATGATGAAGCCGAACAAAGCGAAGGTGATCGACGTGAGCACGAGAAACGTCACCATCCAGAACGGATGCGCGATATGGATGCTCACGAACATTGTGGACGTTGCCAGGATGATCAGGCCGAGCACGGCCGACTTGGTGGCAGCCGCGCCAACGTAGCTGGTCACGATCTCGACGAACGACACCGGCGCCGACAGCAGCTCGTAGACCGTGCCGATGAATTTCGGGAAATAAATCGCGAACGAGGCATTGGAGATGCCCTGGGTCATCAGCGAAAGCATGATCAGCCCGGGCACGATGAACGCGCCGTACGACACGCCCTGCACTTCGCTGATGCGCGAGCCGATCGCCGAGCCAAACACCACGAAATACAGGCAGGTCGAGATCACCGGGGAAATCACGCTCTGGCCGAGCGTGCGGCCGGTGCGGGCCATCTCGGACAGATAGAGCGTCTGAATGGCACGCCAGTTCATCGATCGGCTCCCACCAGGTTGACGAAAATCTCTTCCAGCGAACTCTGCTCGGTGTCGACGTCGACGAACGCCACGCCGGCCGCATCCAGATCGTGGAACAACTGCTTCACGCCCGTGGTGCCGGTGGCGGCGTTGTACGTATAGACCAGTCGCTGCCCCTCGCCGGCGAGCCGAAGATCGTAGTCGGCGAGCGAGTCGGGCACGCGCTGCAGCGGCTCGGCCAGCACCACGGACAGACGTTTCTCGCCGAGCTGGGTCATGAGCGCCGCCGTTTCGTCCACCAGCCGGATCTCGCCGTCCTGAATCACGCCGATCCGGTCGGCCATTTGTTCGGCCTCTTCCAGATAATGCGTGGTCAACACGATGGTCACGCCGTGTTCGCGCAGGCCGCGCACCACGTTCCACATGCTGCGCCGCAGTTCGACGTCCACCCCGGCGGTGGGCTCGTCCAGAAAAAGGATTTCGGGCTCGTGCGACAACGCCTTGGCGATCATCACGCGCCGCTTCATGCCGCCCGACAGTTCGCGCGTGGCGTTGCCGCGCTTGTCCCAGAGCGACAAATCCTTGAGTACACGTTCGATATGGGCGTTGTTCTTCGGCTTGCCGAACAACCCCCGTGAAAAGGCCACTGTGGCCCATACCTTGGAGAACGGCTCGACGGTCAGCTCTTGGGGCACCAGGCCGATCTTCTGGCGCGCGGCCCGAAACTCCCGGATTACGTCGAAGCCACCGGCGCTGGCCGTACCGCCCGTCGGGTTCACAATGCCGCACAGGACGTTGATGAGCGTGGTCTTGCCGGCGCCGTTCGGGCCGAGCAGCGCGAAGATCTCGCCGCGATTGATGCTCAGGTCTACGTTGTTCAAAGCCTTGAAGCCCGAATCATATGTCTTGCTCAGGCCACGGATTTCGATCACGGGCTCGGCCAATGGCGCATCCTTTGCCGCAACCGCGGCGATTCGTCGAATCCGCCCAGTATGCCACCACCACGACACTGCGGAATCGCGCTATCGTCAAAGCGGGACCCCGATCGAGAAACGCCCGATGAGCGACAGGATCATTCCCTTCGACAGCCACCGCAGACGCGAGCCGGCCGGCGCCGACGAGGCACCGGCGCCGCGCCGCCGCCCGCCGGTGCCGCGCATCCCGGATTTCGCGCGCGCCGACGCCACCTGGTTGCAGGCGCGCGACATTGCGTTTCTGCTCGAGGCCGAGGGGCACACACCAGCCGACGACGGGCTGATCACCCAGGGCATTCCCCCCGCGCTGGAAGCCCTGCTCGAGCGGGACGTCGTGGTGGCCCGCGTGGCCGGCGATACCGGCGGCTGGCTCGATATTTCGCCACATCTGTATTTCCACGTCATGCTGCGCCGCCTGCTGCCCACGCCGCGGACCTATCTGCAGCGACGCGTGCTCCGGTATCTCGCGAATCTTCTGAGCCTGTTCGTGCGCACGGACCGGCTGTATCGCATCCAGCCCGGCGAGGCCGAATCGTTCGAGTATCTGGTCGATCTGCTGGCCGAGGCCGCCGAAAGCGAGCACGAACGCCAGTTCCTCGTCCATGCCCATCTCGGCAACTACGCGCTGTATCTGGCCGGTCTCGGCCGGCGCTGGGTGGAGCACCGCCTGAAATACGGCCGCAGCGCGCTCGGGCTCGATTATTATCAGGACATGGGCCGGCGCGCGTATCGCCAGGCCGCCGATCATCGCCTGGCACGCGAACTGGACCTGCAGCCGGTGTTCGCGTATCTCGCGCAGCAATTCGATCACTACGCCGATGCCCTGCTGCGTCTCGGCGCCGCGCGCGGCCCGCGCCTGGCCGACTGACGACCCGCCCCCGCCGGGCATCGCTGCTCAGGCGTGGGCGGCAACGCCCGGCTGGCGCTGCATGGCGCAGTGCGGTATGCCGTCCTCGAGATAGACGTCCGAGACGACCACGAACCCGAGCCGCTGATAGAAATCACGCAGATGCGCCTGCGCGCTCACGCGCACGGCGACATCGCCGTAGAGCCGACGGGTTTCGAACAGCCCCTCGTTCATCAGCCGATAACCCAGCCCCCGACCGCGAAACGCCGGCGCGATCAGCACCCGGCCGATGGCCGGGATCGCACCGGGCACGATGCGCAGATAGCCGGCCAGCGCGTGATCGATCCGCAGGCTCAGATGACGGGCCACGAGATCATGCGCGTCCGTTTCCTGATAGGCACAGGCCTGCTCGACCACGAACACCGCCTCGCGCAGCGCGACGATCTCATGCCAGGCGGCGGCCGACATATCGCGCAGCCATCCGCCGCTGAAACAGGATTCGCTCATGACATGAACCAGAAATGGACCGGCAACGGGCATTATGCCTGGCCTGGGCGCGGGCTCCGCCTTATCACGGATGGGCGCGGCGGCCTACGTATTCTAGCGTCGGGCTTCATTCATCGAGCTGAGAGTCCTCATGCTTCGAATCGCCCCATTCAAATCCGATGCCGAACATGTCGTACCGCTGGAAGTCGACGGCGAAATCGGCGCGCAGGATTTTTCCAACGTTGTCGCCACCATCGAAAAACGCCTCGCACAGCACGACAGGCTGCGGCTGTACATCGAGATCCACTCGCTGGGCAGCATGGCGGCTTCGAGCGTGTTCAGCGAGTTGAAGGATGCAATCCGGCACTGGGATCGCTTCGACAAGCTGGCTGTGGTCACCGACGTCGAAGGCGTACGCACCGCCACCGCCGTCATCGACAAGCTGGCACCCAGACTGGAATGCAAGACCTATCGCTTCGACGAGCGCGAAACCGCGCGGCAGTGGGCCATCGCCTGATGGCACCCGCCGAGGCCGCAGGCGCCCACCCGGCGCGTGCGGCCTTTGTTTGGATGGATCCCGCTCCGGCGCCCCATCTCACGCCCGCCCGAAAGGGCACTGCCGCCCGGGGCATCGTGTCGGTCGGCTTAGGCCACAGGCCGTAAGCCGACACCCCGGGCCGCCATACCCCGAGGTTCAGGTCTCATAAATACAACCAGCCGGATCTTTCCGCGCAGAGCGGGCACAAAAAAGGCCGCTCGACAAAACAAGAGCGGCCAAGACCGATCGCCGGTCGCAGGAGATGCCGGGTCTCTAGGCGGTCATCACATGTCGGCGGTACGCCGTGATCGGGTTGTCCAGCCGGCCCACGAACTGCAGATTGCCGGTGGGATCGGCCAGATCGAGCATCTGGCGGTTGTTGGCCAGTTGCAGCCGGTTCAGGCAAGAGCGCGCGAAGTCGGGCGCGAACAGATCATCGCGGGCGAACTTTTCGGCGTATTCGGGATGGGCGTCCTGATAACGCACGATGCAGGCGGCGACCTGCGCCCAGAACCGTGTCTGCGCGTAATCGCGCTCAACCGCCAGTATCGCCGCGATATAACGGAATATCAGATCGAACAGGTCGGTGAAGATCGACAGCGTCCGGAGCTGTTCCGGCACCGCCACCGCGATCCGTTGCACGGCGGCCGGCAGCTCGGCGTTCGGGTCGAGCACGGCGATCTCCTCGGCGATGTCTTTCATGATCACGCGGTCCACCGTGTGTTCACGCAGCACCAGAATCAGGTTCTCGCCGTGCGGCATGAACACCAGGTCGTGGGCATAGAAACAGTGCAACAGCGGCGCCATGTAGGCATCGAGATAACACCGCAGCCAGTCGTCGATGGACCGCCCGGACGCGTCGATGAGCGCGCCGATGAGCGAGTTCCCCTCGTAATCGCGGTGCAGCAGCGCCGCCATCGTCATCAGCCGCTCGCCCTGGCCGAGGCGCGCGACCGGCGACTCGCGCCACAGCGCCGACAGCATCTTGTTGGCGCCATCGGTCTTCGCCACGGCCGCCTCGAAATGCGGATGGCGATAACCCACCGCGGCCACTTCCCGCAGGATGGAAAATCCGGTCGAACGCAGATAGGCGTCGTTATCGATGAGGCTCGCCAGCCAGTCGCAGATCGCCGGCGTGCCGGCCATGTAGTACGGCGACAGGCCACGCGCGAAGCCCATGTTGAGGATCGACAGGCTGGTCTTGACGTAGCAGCGCGCGGGCGCGTCGTGATTGAACAACGTACGAATCGACTGCTGCGCCTGATAGGCATTGGGCGCAAAACCCAGATGCACGAGATGGCGCGTGGCGATCTCGTCGGCGAAGGCGAACACCAGCTTGTTCTGCCACTGCCAGGGGTGGATCGGCATGAAATGATAATCCGCCGGATCGAGGTCCAGATCGATCAGCTGTTCGACAAACCGATGCCGGGTGGTCTCATCCAGTTCGCCGGCCAGATGCGATGCCACGCTGCGGTCGGCGGCCACGGCAAAGTGCGCCCGGCTGACGTGCGCCGCCACCCAGACCAGACGGATCGGGTGGGCGGCTTCCGGCGCATAGGCGGCGAAATCGTCGCCGTCAAAGCCGACGCGGCCGTTGTTGGCCACGAACGCCGGGTGGCCTTCCGTCATCGCCGCTTCCACGGTCTGGAAATCGGCGACGGCGAGTTCAGCCGCCGAGTATTGCGCGGTGGCGCGTTTGTAGGCGGCGCTATAGCGGGTACGGGCGATTTCCTCGAGATAGAGCGCGAGCCGGTCTTCGTTCAGCCCGAGCGTGTCCCGGCATTCCACGACCAAGGCGCCGGCATCCAGCGGCCGGGCCCCGCCGTCGACTTCACGCGTGATCGAGGCGGGCTCGACGTCCCAGTGATTGAGTAAAAACCGCCGGGCGGCAAAGCGATAACGCACGCCCGGGTCGTCCGCCGCAATCTCGTAGCAGGCGGTCCCCGCTTCATCAGCCGGCGGGTCTTCCAGGGCCCGCGGTTCGAACAGCCCTTCGTGGGCGAACTCGCCGATGATCTTGGCGACCAGCGCGGCGTTGACCTCGGCCCAGCGGGCCGGCGAGAGATGCGCCACACTGCGCAGCGTGGCCGTCAGGCACTGACAACTCATGCGGGGGGTCTCCTTTCGTGCGCATACGGCGCGTTGTGATGCGGTCAGACGGCGCATGGCGCGGTCCCGGTCGCATGCGGTACAGGTCGCCAGCCAGGCCGTCTTGTCTGCCAGGCGAAGCCGATGGTGGTAGACAAACCCGGCGCGTTGGTTGAGCCCATGGATGCCGCGGTTGGCGACATCCGGCTCCACCACCAGCCGTTCGACGCCCGGTTGGGCGAACAACGCATCGACCGTGAGCGCGAACACCGCCCAGGTGAACAGATGGATGGGCTGGCGCGGCGGGGCGATGAGAATATGCATGCCGACATCGCCCGGTTGGACGCTGTAATGCCGGCCGACGGGTTCCACCGCCGGGTCGTAGACCTCGACCAGAAAGGCCGGCCGGCCCGCGTGCCGGCCGATCAACGCGGTATGCGTGGTCGATGACTCGATCGCACAGAAATAATCGACCGTATCCGCCGCTGAATGGGCGGTCATGCCCCAGAACCGGGCGTGGTCACTGGTCAGCCAGCGGTGCGCGCAGCCGGCATGGCGCCCGATCTCGAACGGCGCCAGGGCCAACCTGCCCATGCCGGGCACGCAGCGGCCGTATTCGCTGAAATCGAGCATTACGGCGTCTCCCGGTCGCTCTCGAGATGGGGCGCGCCCGCCTCGACCGAAGCCAACCGGCGGGCATCGAAACTCTGGAATGCGATGCGGCGTTCGATGGCATAGACCTCGCGGCCCACGAGCTGGCGCAGGATCACCGCGTTGCGATAACAGGCCATGCCGAGATCCGAGGCGGTGAAGCCGTGGCTATGCAGCTCGGCGTTCTGCACGAAGATTCGATCGCCGGCGGTATCGATCGCGTAATCGCGACTGACCCGGAAACGCCCCTGCCCGTCCCAGCGGATGCGATCGGCGATGGGCTCCAGATAGCCCGGCACACGAGGACTGAAACCGGTCGCCAGAATCAGCGCCTGGGTACGGTGACGAAACCGCAGGCCCTGTTCCGCCTGGAGCAGCTCCAGGACGTACTCGTTGCGCGCGGCATCCCGGGTGACCGCGAGCAGCGTGATGTTGGCCTGCAGGCCGACATTGGCGCTGCCGTGCAGGTCTTTTTCGTACAGCCGTTCGTAGATGGCATCCGACAGGGCGCGATCGATCCCCTTGTAGAGCGGTTTCTGGGCCTGCCCGAGCCGGTGTCGGGTGTGCTCGGGCAGCGCGTGAAAGTAATCGATGTATTCCGGCGAGGTCAGCTCCAGCGTGAGCTTGTCGTAGGCCATCGCGAAAAACCGGGACGAACGGGTGAACCAGTCCAGGCGCCGGCCCGGCCCCGCCGACGCCAACCGCTCGTGAAAGATTTCGGCCGCGCTTTGCCCGGAACCGATGAGCGTGACGCTGGTCTTGTCGGCCAGGGCCTCGCGATGCGCCAGATAATCGGCGGCATGACAAACCGGGCCGTCGAGTTCATCGCAGCCGGCCGGCCAATACCGTGCCGGGCCGGTTCCGAGCACCAGACGCCGCGCGCGCCGGACGACCGGTTCGCCGGTCGCGGGGCGGACCGCGGTGACCCCATAGCAACCGGCGGCCTCGTCGTAGTCGATCTGTTCCACCCGCTGCTCGAATACCAGATTCGACAACTGTCCGGCCACCCAGCGGCAGTACTGGTTGTATTCCGCGCGCAGCATGAAAAAACTCTCGCGGATGTAGAACGCATAGAGACGCCCGCTGGCCTTGAGGTAATTGAGAAAGCTGTAGCGGCTGGTCGGGTCGGCCAGGGTCACCAGGTCGGCCAGAAACGGCGTCTGCAGTGTGGCGCCGTCGAGCAGCAGGCCCGGGTGCCAGTCGAAGCCTTCGTTTTCGTCGAGAAAGACCGCGTCGAGCGACGCGATCGGCTCGGCGAGCGCTGCCAGGCCCAGATTGAACGGGCCGATGCCGATTCCGATGACGTCGTGGATATGCGCAGCGCGATCGTGCTCAACCATGACGACGCACCACGCGTTCGTTGCATTCACGCTTGGTCGCGCCCGGCCCCGTGTCGGCCGCACGGCGATCCCGCGCCAGCCGCTGGCCGGTGGTTACGATCAGCCCGAGCAATTCCGCCATGTCCGCGACCGTGGTCTGGGCGTTCATCAGGGTGAACTTGAGATAACGCCGGCCCCCGACCCGGGTCGCGGCGATCATGGCTTCGCCGTGGGCGGCCAGCTCGGCGCGGATCGCATCGTTCAGGCCATCGAGTTCATTCGCCGGCAAGGCCAGACTCGGCCGGAAACGGAACACGAGCGCCCCGAGTTCGGGCTCGTTGAGCAGTTCGAAGCGGGGCTCGGCGAGCATCAGGCGATACGTCGCGCGCGCCAGCTCGAGGCCGGCATCGAACAGCTGCCCGATCGCCCGTGGCCCAACCGCACGCAGGCTCACCCAGAGCTTGAGCGCATCGAAACGGCGCGTGGTCTGCAGACTCTTGTTAACCTGGTCCGGCGTACCGGAGGCGGCGGCTTCCGCCGGGTTCAGGTAGTCCGCATGATGGGTGACGTGCGCCAGCATGCCGGCGTCGGCGACCAGCAAGGCGCTGCAGGCCACCGGCTGGAAGAACGATTTGTGGTAATCGACCGTGATCGAGTCGGCTGCCGCGAGCGCGCGGCAGCGATCGCCGCGGGTTGGCGACACCAGCAGGCCACAGCCATAGGCGGCATCGACGTGCAGCCAGATATCGTGCGCTCGCGCCACGGCCGCGGCCGCCTCGACATCGTCCAGGCTGCCGAAGTCCGTGGTGCCGAAGGTGGCAACGATCGCGATCGGGATATCGCCGCGTGCGCTGGCCTCTGCCACCGCCCCGGCAAGTGCGGCGCCGTCCATACGCCAGGCCGCGTCGACCGGCACCGCCACGATCGCGTCGTGGCCGAGCCCAAGCAGCGCGGCCGCGCTGGTGAGCGAAAAATGACTGATTTCGGAAACGAAGATCCGCCAGCGCGCCGCTTCCGCCGGCAACCCGTGGCGCTGGACCCGGCCGATGCCGTGCGCGCGGGCGGCGTGCTGTTCACGGGCCAACAGCAGCGCCATCAGATTCGACTGGGTGCCGCCGCTGGTGAACACGCCGTCCGCCGTAGCCGGCAGATGCGCGCGGCGCGCCGTCCAGTCGATGAGTTTCTGCTCGATCAGCGTGGCGCCGGCGCTCTGATCCCAGGTATCGAGCGAGGAATTCATACCGGCGGCGATGATCTCGGCGGCCACCGCACTGGTCAGCACCGGGCAATTCAGGTGCGCCACATAGCGCGGATGATGAAAATAAACGGCGTGCCGGAAATACAGCGACTGCAGCTCGGTCAGCGTCGCCGTGAATCCGGCCGGGGCTTCGCGGTCCAGGTCGATCGCGTCGATCGGGCCGCGAATAGCGTCGGCTCGAACGCCGTCGAATACCCGGTGGGCACGGCCCAGTGCGCCAATCGTGGCTTCGATCGCCTGCTCGCCCTGGGCACGAAAATCGGCCAGACCGCTGCGCCCGATCAGTGCCGCGCCGAGGTTGCCATCCGCCCCGGTGCCGATCGCACGATCCGCAGGTTGCATGGACATGAGAGAGCTTCCTTGTCGACGATTCGATGATTCGATGCCGCGAACGCCGCGGCCACGCCCCTCGTGGCAAGCGGACCGGACCGGCACGCATGCCGGCCCGGCGGGTCTAGAAGCGATAGTCCACGGTTGCCGTCACGTTGCGTTGTTCGCCGAAATAGCAATAGTTCTCGGCAAAGCAGGCGGCGACGTATTTCCTGTCGAACAGATTGTTCGCGTTCACCCGCAGGCTCACGCCGTCGAGCTTGTCCGCCCAGGCGCCGAGGTCGACGCTGACCATGGCGTCCGCGACCGCATAGTCCGGCACCTTCAGATCATTGGCGGCATCGGCATAGCTCTTACCGACATAGCGCCCGCCCAGGCCTGCCGAGACCGATTTCGGGAAGTCGTACTTCACCCAGAGCGAGGCCAGCTGATTGGGCGTACGCACCGGCGTATTCCCTGCCTTGGCGGTCAGCGTCGCGGTATCGATGTCGTTCTGATACCCGATATCGTTGTAGCTGTAGCCGGCGACTACGTGCAGCTTGTCGGTCACATCGGCCTTGGCCGTGAATTCCACGCCCCGGGCCTGGATGTTGCCCACGCCTTCGTAGGTGACTGGCGACACGGTTGTGCGTTGCTGCACATTCTTCTGGGTCAGGTCGTAAAGCGCCAACGTGAACAGCGCGTTGGTGCCCGGCGGCTGATACTTCACGCCGACTTCATATTGATCGCTCTTCTCCGGCTGCGGCACCACACCGTCCACGCTGGTATCGGTGGTCGGATTGAAGGCTTCGCTGTACGACACATAGGGCGAGATCCCCCATTTCGATTCGTACAGCAGCGCCGCGCGGCCGGAGAATGCATCGTCGCTGCGCTCGTCGCGGCCCTGGTTGCTGGCCAGATACGACTGGTACTCACGCCGCAGATAATCCTCCCGTCCGCTGAGCAGTAGATGCCACCGGCGCCAGGCCATCTGGTCCTGCAGATAGACACCGAACTGCTTGAGCTTGCGGTTCATGTCCGAGGTCAACGCGGCGCTGTCGGCCAGCCGCGGGTTGCTCGAATAATCCGGATTGAACGGATCCAGCGAACTCGCGGGCCCACCGTAATTACGGACGCGGTTGAATCGCTGCTGATAACCGAAGCCCGCCAGCACCTGATGCTTCACGCTGCCGGTCGCGAACGTGATCTCGGCGTTGTTATCGGTCGAAAACGCCTTGAGATGTTCGTTGGCACCCGAGTAGTAACGCGCGAGTTCGGCGCCACTGCCGATGAAGCCATATTGGTAAACCTGGGCCATCTGGGTCTGGAGGTCGGTGTAGCGCGACCTCGAACGCAGTGTCACATGGTCGTTGACGTGCTGCGTGAGCTGGTAGGAAAACATGCGCTGGTCGCGGTTGAATTTCTCGTTGCCCTTGTCCGCGTCGACCCAGGAGGAATCGACCGTGCGACCGAAGCGTTGATTGCTCACGCTCAGGTCATAGGGCACGGCGCCGTGAAATCCACCGGCCGGATCGTGCTGGATATAGGCCTGGAGCAGCAGATCGGTGTCCTCGGACAGCTTCAGGTCGACCTCCGGCATGATCGCGTAGTGCTCGCGCTTGACCACGTCGTACTGCGTATCCGAGGTATCGGCATGACCGACGATGCGGTAGTTACCCCAGGATTGATCCGGCAGCGCGCCGGTGAAGTCGAGCCCGCCGCCGAAGGTATCGAAGCTGCCACCATAGAACTGGATATGGCGCTCGGTTTCGGCCTGTGGCCGCTTGGTCACGTAATTGACCAGCCCGCCGGGCTGGGCACGCCCGTAGAGCACCGAACTCGGCCCCTTGACCACGTCGACGCGCTCGAGCATGTACGGGTCGATCTGCAGGTTGGAATAACTGCCGCCGTCGCTCATCAAGCGCAGCCCATCCAGAAATGCATTGTCGACATCGCCGCCGGAAAAGCCGCGCAGCGCCGTAACATCCTGGCGGCTGGACGCACCGGCCAGGCCGGTGAACACCCCGGGCGTGTAGCGCAGCGCCTCGTTGATGTCGCGCGAGCCCTGATCGGTGATCTGCTGGCGCGTCACCACATCAACCGTCTGCGGCGTTTCCAGCTGCGGGGTATCGGTCTTGGTCGCGCCGCGCGTGGCGTGCGCCGTATAGCCCTCAGTCGGGCCTTCGACGCCGCGGTAGCGCCCCTCGACGCTGATCGTCTCGAGCCGGGTCGAACCAGCCGCCACCGGTATCCTGCCGCCGTGGTCGCCGCCCGCCGCCGCCTTTGTATCGCGCTCGCCGCTATCGGCCTGGTCCTTCGTTGCCGCGGCGGCGGGCAGCAGGCCCAGCGCGCCGCTCAGCGCGATCAGGCTGATCACTCGCCCGCCGATCGTTACCCGACGCCATCCCTGTTGATTGTGCATGTCGCTCCTCGGTCTCCCTGACCCATGGTGTTGTCGTCAATCGTAAGCCGGCGCCATTCGTATCTGCCGGCGTGACAATTGTATTTGCGACTCATTCGCATTTGCAACACCAGTACCATCTGACTGGTGTAATGAAGCCTCCATGCAGCGCAGGAATCGAGGCGCGAGCCCGCCGGACAACGGGCTCGGTCAGGGGCAGCGGCCGGCCGCCGGGTCAGGGGTCGGTCAGGCGAACACTGCCACCGCTTGTCGGCCGACCAGCACGGGTTCGCGCCGACTGTTCCAGATCGTCATGTGCTGGGCCGAGTAGCCGTCGGCAATCTGCTCGGCGTAGGAACGACACAGCCACCAGCCCTGCTCGGTCACCGGACGCTCGGTCAGCAGATCGAACTGCCAGGTGATGGTGCTGACCGGCGCCGGCTTGTGCATACAGGCCATGGCCGCCGGCGGCAACGCATCCGCGAGTGCCACGAGCCCGGTCAGTGAATCACGCATCGCCGCGTCTCGATGGCGCAGCCAGGCACAGAATTGCGGTGTTTCGGCGCCACTGGCCGGGGTCGCGCCGGCGGCCCGGGCGCTATCGAAATGACGTGCGAAGTTCGGCCCGAGATTCCGACCTTCACTGTCTTCGAAGAACAGGCCACCGTCGCGCGCATCGGCCACCGCCGGGGCGGCGACGTCGGCGTGCGCCAGGGCCGATTCACGCGCGGTGCCGAAGCCGAAGGTGGCACGCGCCGCCGCGTTATCGCCGCTGGTCATGTCGGCGGCGACAAAGGCCATGGATTTACCCTGGCGCAGGATACGCGGCTCGATGCGCACACCCGGCCCTGCCGGCCCGACGAAAGCGACCTGCGCGGACCGCAGCGGCGCCAGATCGCCAACCGCCGCGTCGACGGCGGCCAGACAGAGCGCCGCCGACAGGCCGCCATAGATCGCCCGCCCCTGCAGCCAATCGTCGGGAATGTCGATGTGCCAGGCGTTGCCGGCGGGCTGAAGATGCGACAACAGAACAGAGAGCGGCGTGCGCCCCGAGGTATCGGTCATGATGCGGCTCGTTGGAAATTCCGCGTCAGGTTAGCGCAATACGCCACCGTATTGTTGCGTGTGCACCGATGCCGCCGGCTCAGCCAACAGACAGCGTGCGATGTCGTTCGGCGAGTCGAAGAGGTGATCGGGCTGGGCGTCGAGCAGTTCCTGCCGGTCACCGTAGCCGTAGCTGACCGCGGCAGCCGGCACGCCGTTGTGGCGCGCGCCCAGCACGTCGAAGCGGCGGTCGCCGATCATGAGCGTTTCTTCCGGGCGCAGGCCTTCCTCGCGTAGCACGTGCGCGATCAAAACCGATTTTTCGGTACGCTTGCCGTCGAGCTCGCTGCCATAGACCTTGCCGAAATACCCGTCGAGCCCGAAATGCGCGACGATCTGCCGGGCATAAAACCAGGGCTTGGAGGTGGCCACGAACAACTGCCGGCCGCTGGCACGAAGCTGCCCGAGCACATCCACGATGCCGGGGTAAAGGCTGTTCTCGTACATGCCGACATCGCCGAAGCGCACGCGATAATCCTCGACCGCGCGGCCAGCCTCGGCATCCGACAGGCCATAGTGTTCGCAAAAGGCGGCCTTGAGCGGCGGCCCGATGAACCCCGCCAGGTGACGCCGGTCGGCGACCTCGATGCCCTGGCACGACAATGCGTATTCGACACACCGCGTGATGCCTTCATAGGGATCGGTCAGGGTACCGTCGAGATCGAATAGCACGGTCGTGTATCGCATGGCTGACCTGTCGAACCACCTGCCGGCGATCGTCTCGCCATCGCCGGTCGTTGTCTCGTTGTCCTGTAACGCGTACAAGCAAGAATCCAGCCGTTAGTGGCCACCGCCGCATTCTCGATCACACACTGAGCTTATCCAAAAAGCGCGCCGGTTGACGACGAGCATTCGCCCGTGCTCACAGTTGCGCGGCCGCGTGACGCCCGGCACGGCGTCCCGAGAACAGGCAGCCGCCCAGAAACGTGCCCTCCAGCGCGTTGTAGCCATGATACCCGCCGCCGCCGAAACCGGCGGCTTCGCCCACGCCGTACAGGCCGGGGACGGGCTCTCCGCGGTGATCGAGCACCCGGCCGTCGATGTCGGTATGCAGACCGCCGAGGGTCTTGCGTGTGAGGATGTGCAGTCGCACCGCGATCAGCGGCCCATGCGCAGGGTCGAGCAGCCGATGCGGCCGGGCCACGCGGAACAGGCGATCGCCCCGATAACGACGCGCGCCGTGAATCGCGGTGATCTGGGCGTCCTTGGCAAATGGATTGGCCATCTGGCGATCGCGCGCGACGATCGTGGCCCGCAGCGCATCGGCATCGATGAGCGCGTTGCCGGCCACGCGATTCATGCCGGCCGCCAGTGCCGCGACATCCGGGGCCACCACGAAATCCGCCCCTTGGGTCTTGAATGCCTCCACCGGCGGCGGCGCGCCGCGCGATAGCCGCGAGCGCAGCACCGCGCGCCACGATTGCGCGGTCATATCCGGATTCTGTTCCGAGCCGGACAAGGCGAACTCTTTCTCGATGATCGATTGATCGAGCACGAACCAGGAATAATCATGGCCGGTGGCCAGGATCGCACGCAGCGTGGTCAGCGTGTCGAAACCCGGCAGGCACGGCGCCGGCAGGCGTTGCCCGGTGGCATCGAGCCACAGCGACGAGGGCCCGGGAATGATGCGAATGCCGTGGGCCGGCCAGATCGGATTCCAGTTGGCCACGCCCTCGGTGTAATGCCACATGCGGTCGGCATTGATGATCGCCGCCCCGGCGTCGGCGGCGGCGATATCCAGCATGCGGCCATCGACATGGTGCGGCACGCCCGAGAGCATGTGCGCCGGCGGCGGGCCTAGCCGCGCCACCGGCCAGTTCGCGCGCACCTTGTCGTGATCGCCGCCGATGCCGCCCGCGGCGATGATGACGACTTCGGCCATGTACTCGAACACGTCCACCGCATCGCGTGCCGACCGCTCGCCCCGCGCGACCGTGCTCGGGGCGAGCACCGCGCCGCTCGCCCCGATCACCCGGCCGCCGGTGGTGAGCAGGCGGTCGACTCGATGCCGGCAATCGAGCGTGATGCGCCCGGCCCGCCTGTGTGCCTGCAAGCGCCGCAGAAACGGGGCCAGCACACCCGGGCCCGTGCCCCAGGTGATATGAAAACGCGGCACCGAATTGCCGTGGCCTTGCGCCGTGCCGCCGCCCCGCTCGGCCCAGCCGACCACCGGAAACCAGCGCATGCCCAGACCATACAGCCATTCGCGCATGCCGCCGGCCGCGAATTCGACGAACGCTTCGGCAGTGCGCCGGGGCCAGTGATCCTCCGGCCGGTCGAAGCCGGCCGAGCCGAGCCAGTCCTGCCAGGCCAGTTCGGCCGAGTCGGTAATGCGCATGCGACGCTGCTCGGGCGTATCCACGAGGAACAGCCCGCCGAGCGACCAGTGAGCCTGGCCGCCGATCGAATTCTCGCCCTCCTGCTCGAAAATACGCACCGAACGCCCCGCATCGGCCAGTTCGACTGCGGCTACGAGCCCGGCCAGGCCCGCGCCGATGACCAGCGCATCGCTTCGATCTGTCATGGTCCGCTCCGAGGTACTGGGGCGGCCGCCCCAGTGCCCTATTCAATGATCGATGACGCTTCGAACATAATGCAGCGGGCGCATCACGTCATTGATCCACGCCCGGATCGAGCAGCCAGTCGGCGACACGCGTCCAGCTGCGCCGAGCCATTAACGCGCCACAGCCGGCATGCTGTGGATCGCCATGGGTCCATTCACATGTCACCCGGTCGCTGCCGACCACGGTCGCCAGCCGCTCGCCACACACCGGCGAGCAGACCGGATGATCGGCATCGGCAATGAACAGGATCGGCGCGCGCACGCTCGCCAGCCCGGCGCCCGGCCTGGCCATGGGCAGCCGCCCGGCGGCCAGCGTGTTATCGGTCCAGAGATGATCGATGACATCGGCGACCACCCCGCCGGGGTACGCCCGCGAGCGCAGGGCATCGTCGTCCGGCGGCTGGGCCGGGCCGAGCACCGCCTGGCGGGCGATCGACTGTAGCCAGCTCGGCACATGCAGCGCGGCAACCGGCAGGTGGCTGGCCCGCAGGCCGGCCAGACGTCGCCAGCGTCCGGCGCGCTGGCGCAGCCGGCCCCGCACCCGGCCCGCCGCCGGGCACGCGGCGTAATCGATGCAGGTATCGAGCAGCACCAGGCCGGCCAGGTCATCGGCCGGGCTGACCGCGGCATAGCACAACGCCAGTAACCCGCCGAGCCGCCAGCCGTGCAGGGCCAGGCGTTGCCGCCCGCTGTGGAAACGCACCCGGTTGAGCATTTCCGGCAACAACGCGGCGAAGTAGTCGGTCAGGTGGCGTCGGTCATCGGCGCGCGTCGGCCAACCCCAGTCGATCATGTAGAGATCGAAACCGCGCGCCGAGAGATAGGCCACCAGGCTGTGCTGGTTGCGCCGGTCATAGATCTGGATATCGGCGGCCAGCGGCGGGATCAGCACCACCGGCGTTCGCGGCGCCGGCCCGGCCTCGGGCGCGCCGGCGGGCGCGTAATAGCGCACCGACACACCGGCACGACGGTGGATGATCTCGAATTCGGCCGCGCCCGGCATGTACCGGGACCGGCGACCGGGTCGGCGTCGTACCCTGCTGTTCATGGCATGGCGGCCCGGCTCCGGATAACGGGCACGGCGTCGCGCGATGGCAGGCACACAGGCATGGCGTCCGCCTCGTGGAATGAACTCTGTAATTGCATGATAGCCGACCCACGGCGGCGCTCGCCTGCGAACCGTGCATGTTGAACTTCAACCCCAGGTATGTTCATCCTTTGGGCCACCAATCACAATGGAGCGATCAATGGAATATCGCCAACTCGGCAATTCCGGCCTCAGGGTGTCCAAGCTGACACTGGGCACGATGACGTTCGGCGGCGAAGGCCACATGGCCAAGGTCGGCAACACGGACGTCTCCGGCGCCCGCACCATGGTCGACAAGGCATTGGATGCCGGGGTCAACTTCTTCGATACCGCCAACATGTATTCCGGCGGCGCGTCGGAGGAGATTCTGGGCCAGGCGCTGGGCGACAAGCGCCACGACGTACTCATTGCCACCAAGGTGCGTTTTCCCATGGGCGATGGCGTCAACGATCGCGGCCTGTCGCGCGTTCATATCCGCCAGCAGATCGAGGCCAGCCTGAAGCGGCTGGGCACGGAGCACATCGACCTGCACCAGATGCACCAGTGGGACGGCATCACGCCGCTCGAGGAAACCCTCGAGACCTTCGATACGCTGGTACGCCAGGGCAAGATCCGCTACTACGGCATCTCGAACTTCTCCGCCTGGCACGCCATGAAGGTGCAGGCGATCTGCGAGCGCGAAGGCTTCATCAAGCCGATCAGCCAACAGATCCACTACACCGCCCAGGCGCGCGAGGCCGAATACGAACTGATGCCGGCGGCCGTGGATTCCGGCCTGGGCACCATGATCTGGAGCCCGCTCGCCGGTGGCCTGTTGTCGGGCAAGTACCGGCGCGACGCGGAAAAACCCGAAGGCACGCGGTTCTCCGAGGGCTGGGAAGAACCGCCGATCACGGATGAAACACGGCTGTTCGACATCATCGAAACGCTGGTCGAGATCGGCGACGCCCACGGCGTGTCCGCGGCCCAGGTGGCGCTGGCCTGGATTCTCACCCGGCCCGGCGTCACCACGGCCGTGATCGGCGCGCGCAAGGAACATCAGCTGGACGACAACCTCGCCGCCGCGAATCTCGAACTGAGCGATGCCGAGATCGCCCGGATCGAGAAAATCAGCCGCCCGGTCCTGTTGTATCCCTATTGGCACCAGCGCAAGACCGCCAGCGACCGGCTCGGCCCGGCCGACCAGGTGCTGCACGCCAACTTCGCCGACGACTGAGCGGCGGCACCGCTTGCCGACGAACAAGCCGTCGCTCCCCGCGACGGCTTTTTTTCGCCGGGCGTCGATCCGGGGCAGACGATCACAGCACCGGGCCGAGCATCGCCAGCGCGTTGCGCCACGCGCGCCGCGGCGCCGAGATGTTGTTCAGTTCAGTTCGCGTGATGGCGTGCGCGGCCGCGATGAAACGCGCCTGGCGCGCACGGATCGCGGCGGTGACGTCGCGCGACTGCAGCAGCACGTTGTTTTCGTAATTGAGATCGAAACTGCGCCGATCGAGATTGGTCGAACCGATCAACGTCAGATCGTCGTCGACGGTGAGCGTCTTGGCGTGCAACAAACCCGGCTCGTATTCAAAGATCCGTACGCCCGCGACCAGCAATTCCTGATAGTAGCTGCGGCTGGCTGCGGCGACGATGCGCGAATCGTTGCGCGCCGGGAATACCATGCGCACATCGACACCCCGGTAGGCCGCCGAGCAAAGCGCCAGCCGCAGTGCGTCGTCCGGCACGAAATACGGGGTCGTAATAGTGAGTTGACGGCGCGCGGCGTACAGCAAGGCACAGATCAATTCCGGCGCCGCGGAATAACGCCCGGTCGGCCCGGTGCCGATCGCCTGCGCGACGATGTCGCCCTGGCCCGCCGGCACCGGCTCGTGCAGGCAGTCCCGGCAATCCTCGCCGGCATAGGTCATCCAGTCGGCCACGAACAGATACTGGTTCTGACGTGCAATCGGCCCGGCCAGCCGGATCACCGCATCGACCCATGGCGCATACTTCGCCTTGATCGCGAACGCGGCATCGGCACAGTTCTGGCTCCCGGCGTAGGTGATCACGTTGTCGATCACCACGATCTTGCGGTGATTGCGAAGATCCACGCGGCCGACGAACACATGCAGCGCCGGGTTGCCGACCGGCAGTGCCACCGCGGTATGCGCGCCGGCCGCGCGCATCGCCGCCCAGTACCGGGACTTGATCAATCCGCGCGAGCCCACCGCATCGACCATAACCCGGCAGGTAATACCGCGAGCGGCCGCGCGTTCGATGGCGGACACCACCCGCAGGCCGTTGCGATCGGTCAGCCAGATATAGAACAACAGATGGACATGGTGCTCGGCGGCGTCGATATCCGCGACCAGCGCGTCGATGGTGGCATCCGCCCCGTCGGGGAAATCGAACCGGTTTCCGCCGCATGGCCCGAAGCCGTTGATCGACGACGCCATGGCGAATAGCGGCGTGGCGCGCGCGTCGACGGCGGCCGGCGGCGTGACCGATGCTGGCGGCGGCAGCTGTGCCAGCACCGCGTGCATTCGTTGCGTATAGCGCCGGCCGATGCTGGTTTCACCGAACAGCAGATAGACGATGATGCCGACCACCGGCAATGCGATCAGCACCACCAGCCAGGCCACACGCGCCGCCGGATCGCGATAGGGCTTGAGCAGCACGCGCGCGATCAGGGCGAGCTCGATCGCCAGGTGAATGATCAATGCCCACAAGGGCAGAATCCCGAGATCGGTCATGCAGCCTGCTCCCTCGGCCTCTATGCTGGTGCAACGGCGCTCCACGATAGCGCGCAACGACTTCCGGCGTGACCCATGATCGACCTGCACACCCATTCCACGGCCTCGGACGGCCAGCTCGACCCGAGCGCGCTGGTGGCGCGGGCCGCAGCCCGCGGCGTGCAACGCCTGGCGTTGACCGACCACGACACGACCGCCGGCATCGACGAAGCACAGCGGGCGGCGGCCGGTCACGGCATGCAACTGGTCGCCGGCGCGGAAATATCGGCGAGCTGGGAGCAGCGCACGCTGCACATCGTCGGCCTGGGGCTGGATATCGCGCAGCCGACGCTGGTCGCCGGACTGAGCCGCCAGCAAGCCGAACGCGACACACGCGCTGCATGCATCGGCGAGCGGCTGGCACGCATTGGCCTGGAAGACGGCGGCGCCCGCGCCCGCTCAGCCGCCGACGGCGGCCAGATCACGCGCTCGCATTTCGCCGATCTGCTGGTCGCCGACGGACTCGTGCGCAATCGCCAGGATGCGTTCAAACGCTACCTGCGCCCCGGCCGGCCGGGCTACCGGCGCACGGTGTGGGCCGGGCTCGCCGACGTCATCGGCTGGATTCACGCCGCCGGCGGCACAGCGGTGCTCGCCCACCCGTTCGGCTACGGGTTTTCCGGCGCCTGGCGGCGGCGCATGGTAGCGGCCTTCGCGGGCGCCGGCGGCGACGCGATCGAGATCTGTACCGGCGTCAGTACGGTCGAACAGGAAAGCCAATCGGCCCGGGATGCACGCCGACATGCCCTCGCCGGCTCGATCGGCTCGGATTTTCATTCACCCGAGCAGTTCTGGCTGGATGTGGGCCGGGTCCGCCCCTTGCCGCCCCATGTGACGCTGGCGCCACATCCGGCATGAGGGGCGGCCGATGCCAGCCAGCCGCGTGTTCATCGCATCACGGGCTATGGCTTCGACAGGACCGCGATTTTCTGGATGCCGGACGCCTGCAGTGCCGCCATCACCTTGCCGACCTTGCCATAGGCCACGTCCTTGTCTGCCTGCAGCTGGGCTGCGCGGTGGGGCGTCTTCTGATGAATCTGCGCCAGGCGCTGCTTGAGCTCGTTCAGCGAGAGCTCCTCCTTGTCGATGAAATAATGGCCGTCGCTATCCACGCTCAACACGATCGGCTGCTTGGCATCCGGTGGCGCCACGCTGTCCGTCTTCGGCAGGTTGACATGTACCGCGGTAGTCACCGCCGATGCCGTGACGATGAACATCACCAGCAGCACGAGCATCACGTCGACCAACGGCGTGACATTCATTTCGCTGAGAACTTCGTCGTCGTCTCCACCACCTGACATGGCCATGATTGCTACTCCGTAATCTTGAACAGGATGAACGGGGCCAACGCATCAAGCGGTAGCATGCGTTTTCTGGCCGACCGTCGCGGCGTCCTTGAGATCGCTCTGACGGGTTATCTGCGCGCCGCCGGACTGAAACCCGCTCTGCTGGCACAGCGCATAGAAATCGTGCGCGAAGTCGTTCATGGAATGCACACCGGCTTTCAGTCGGCGCACCAGCAAGTTGTAGATCAACACCGCCGGCACCGCCACGGCAATACCCATGCCGGTGGCGATCAACGC
The DNA here is from genome assembly GCF_052044155.1 of Salinisphaera sp. SWV1. Lineage (NCBI taxonomy): Bacteria > Pseudomonadati > Pseudomonadota > Gammaproteobacteria > Salinisphaerales > Salinisphaeraceae > Salinisphaera > Salinisphaera sp. SWV1. The sequence continues at coordinate 5,011 of NZ_JBQDYE010000004.1, read as the reverse complement.
ATGACCAACCGGACCGGCCACGGCCTGCAGACCAGTGGAGCCGGTTTCGCCGATACTCACCAACGCGCCCATGATGCCCCAGACCGTACCGAACAGGCCGATGAACGGGGCGGTACTGCCAAAGCTGGCCAGTACGGCGAGCCCGCCTTCGAGCGAACGCCGCTCGCGTTCGATCTGCTGCCGCAACGCGCGTTCGAGGCGCTCGCCGCGGTCGATCTGATGCGCCAGGTCCCGGTTGCCGGGGGCGATGTCGCGCCCGGTGATCACGGCGAAACCGGCCCTGGCGATATCGGCCATCGGGCCGATCGAATTATCCACGACCGACTCCCCCTGTTCGATGCTGTCGGCGGACCAGAAATTCTTCTGGAAGCGCTTGTTCAGCGCCCCGGCGCGGCCGAACTGAACGAGTTTGATCACCAGCAGCGCCCAGGTAATGACCGACAGGACGATCAGGCACCACAGAACGGCCGGCACCACGAATGGCGTGAGGTTGCTGCTCAGCATAGTAGGTCTCTCTCCTTGAAAATTATGCGATCGCCCGGTCAGTCCGGGAGATTGAACGATATGGTCTGCAGCGCGTAGCCGGGAATGGGCGTATCGCCCCGTTTGGCGGGTTTGAAGCGCCACTTCTTGACCGTCTCCACCGCGGCCTGGTCGAGATCGCTGTAGCCGCTCGACTTGATCACCGTGACCTTGCCGGCCCGGCCATTCGGCTCGACCAGGATCTTGAGCTTCACGTCACCCTCCTCGTGGCGCCGCAGCGCCCGCGCCGGGTAGTGCGGCGGCGGATTGCCGAGGCTTTGCAGCCCGGAAACGGCCGGCGTGACCTTGTTCGCGTTCGAACTCGCTTGCGGGCTCGGCTTCGGCGCCGGCTTGGGCGCGGGTTGCGGCTTGGGCGCGGGCTTGGGCGCGGGCTTCGGCTTGGGTTTCGGTTTCGGCTTCGGCTTGGGTTTTGGTTTCGGCTTTGGTTTTGGCTTTGGTTTTGGTTTTGGTTTGGGCTTCGGCTTTGGCTTCGGCTTTGGCTTCGGCTTTGGCTTCGGCTTTGGTTTGGGCTTTGGTTTGGGCTTCTTCTTGGGCGGCATCACCGCGTGCGTATCGATCACCGGCACCTTCTTTACCGGCTGCGGTTTCGCCAGCGTCACCTCAATCGGCGGCGGGGTCTGCTGCATCTTCATCGGTTTGGGCTGCTGGATCGGCGAGTGCTGATAAAGCCGCCACAGACCGAAATGCACCAGCGCCGAAAGCACGACGATGCCGGCGATTTCGAAAGTAGTCAGGCGCCCCCGTCGGGGTTTGATCGGCTTGTTGCCGTGCTTGTCGGAACCATCCGTCATCACGTGGTCGTCGTCTCTTGATCAATGACACCGGCATCGAACCGCTGGACGATGCACGAATATTCTGTACGCCGGTTAGCAACATGCGTGCCAGACATTGCGCCACGCGGTGCCAGCAGACGCCTGAACCTGCTGGCACGCCGCCCTGGCCGGGCGGTGCAATGCACAAACGCACGCTAACGATCTGCTCAGCTTGGCGGGCGTTCAATACAATATCTTTACGGACCCGCGTATAAACCATCGCCCGGCCTCGGTCGACAGGCGAGGACGACAGCGGGTGCGCACGCAGGAGGCACGGCGGCACGGGCCTGGCGTGAGCAAGGCGGGCCGTTCCGGCAGAAGGTGAGGGGATGGTCGGGACAGCAGGATTCGAACCTGCGACCTTCTGCTCCCAAAGCAGACGCGCTACCAGGCTGCGCTATGCCCCGATCCAAGTCACCGAGTTTAACCCGTTGCAGCATCCGACACCATAATTTGCGATGCGCGAGCCGTCGTTGTCGCGCGCTCCCGGGAGCGCGCCATGCCAGCCGCCGGTCGAGCGCCGCCCAGACGAACGACAATCCGTATAGCCCAATCCTTCATTGCATCGACTCGCGGCTGCGTCCCATTCGCATCTTGCAGATACTTGCGCCCTGTGTCCATCCCCGCCGCCTCATCCGGGCGGCGCGGCCCTGCATCCACGGCGAATTGTCGGGGGGTGCCGGCCGTGCGAAAATCCGCGCATCATTTGCTCCCTGCAGCAGCGCGCGTTCATGTCGGCTCGATTGATCGATGGCAAAAAACTCGCTTCGGCGTACCGCGCCGATGTCCGCAAGGCCGTCGAGACACGTCGGGCCGCCGGGCAACGCGCCCCCGGTCTGGCGGTGATTCTCGTCGGCGACGACGCGGCGTCCCGGGTTTATGTCGGCAAGAAGGTCAAGGCTTGCGAAAAGGCAGGCCTGGTCTCGCGCGCGGTGTACCCGAGTGCCGACATCAGCGAGGCCGAACTGCTCGGCCTGATCGACGACTTCAACAGCGACGACACTATCGACGGCATCCTGGTGCAGTTGCCGCTACCCGCGCATATCAGCGCCAGCGCCGTGATCGAACGTATCCGCCCCGACAAGGACGTCGACGGTTTCCATCCGTACAACGTGGGCCGGCTGGCCCAGCGTGTGCCGCTTCTCAGGGCCTGCACGCCGCTGGGCATCATTCGTTTGCTGGAATCCATCGACGAACCCTTCCGCGGCCGCCAGGCGGTCGTGGTCGGCGCCTCCAACATCGTCGGCCGCCCGATGGCGCTTGAGTTTCTGCTCAAGGGGGCCACGACAACGGTCTGTCATCGCTTCACCCGCGACCTCGCCCGCGAGGTCGGTCAGGCGGAGATCCTGGTCGTGGGTGTGGGCAAGCCCGGATTGGTCCAGGGCGAATGGATACGCGAAGGGGCGACCGTGATCGATGTCGGCATGAACCGGCTGGATTCCGGCAAGCTGGTGGGCGACGTGGCGTTCGACACCGCCGCCGAACGCGCGGCCTGGATCACGCCGGTACCCGGCGGCGTCGGCCCCATGACCGTGGCCATGCTGATCAGCAACACCCTGCGCGCAGCCGAAATGCGCGCAGCCGCCGAGGCCGATCCGGGCTGATCGGGCCGTCTCCGGCAGCGAGGCCTCAACCGCGCCGCCATTTGGTGCCCTCGACAGAATCCTCGAGCACGATACCGGCCGCTGTCAGCTCGTCGCGAATGCGGTCGGCGGTGGCGAAATCCCGGGCCGCTCGCGCGTCGCGCCGCTGCGCGAGCATCGATTCAACGGTCTCGGCGGTCAGATTGCTCGCGCCGGCCCCGCCCGCCTGCAGATAGGCATCGGCGTCCTGTTGCAGCAGGCCGATCATGGCACCGAACTCGCGCAGCCCGGCCGCCAGCGCGGCCCGCCGGTCGCTGTCGTGTTCGCCTGCCCGGTTGGCCTCGCGCGCCATGTCGAACAGCACGGCGATAGCGGCCGGCGTATTCAGGTCATCATCCATCGCCTGCAGGAAGCGGGCCCGGTAATCGGCGTTGATTTCGGCGGTCGCGTCACCGTCAGCCGGCGCATCGCGTAGCGTCGTATACAGCCGGGCCAGCGCGGCCGCGGCGCTGTCCATGGCCTCGGCGTTGTAGGCCAGCGGGCTGCGATAATGCGTGGCCAGCACGAAATAACGGACCGACTCGGCGTCGTATTGCTCGAGCACATCGCGCAGGGTCAGGAAATTGCCCAGCGACTTCGACATCTTTTCGTCGTCGACGGTCACGAAACCGTTGTGCATCCACAAGCCGACATAGCGCTGTCCCGTCGCCGCCTCGCTCTGGGCGATTTCGTTCTCGTGATGCGGAAACTGCAGGTCCAGGCCGCCGCCGTGGATATCGAACGAGTCGCCCAGGCAGTGGGTGGACATGGCCGAGCATTCGATATGCCAGCCCGGGCGGCCGGCGCCCCACGGCGAATCCCAGGACGGCTCGCCCGGCTTGGCGGGCTTCCAGAGCACGAAATCGAGCGGGTCGTCCTTGGCCTCGTTCACGGCGATGCGGGCGCCCGAACGCAGCTCGTCCAGCCGCCGGCCGGATAACGCGCCATAACGCTCGAACGTGGAGACATCGTAGTACACCTCGCCGTTGTCGCCGAGGTAGGCCGCGCCGCGCTCGATCAGTCGCTCGATCATGTCGGTGATCGGCCCGATATGGTCGGTCGCCCGCGGTTCGACGTCGGGCGCGATCAGGCCGAGCGCGGCCTCGTCCTCGGCCAGCGCGGTCGCGAACCGTTCGGCCACCGCTTCGGGCGTGGTGCCGCTCTCGGTCGCGCGCCGGATGATCTTGTCGTCGATGTCGGTGATGTTGCGCACGTAGCGCACCTGCCAGCCCCGGGCCCGCAGATAGCGCACGAACATGTCGAACACGACCAGAAAACGGGCATGGCCGAGATGGCAATAATCGTAGACCGTGATACCGCAGACATAGAGCCGGACTTTTCCGGGCTCGAGGGTCTTCAGCGGCTCGCGCTGACGCGTCAGGCTGTTGAACAGTTGCAGCATGGGTCGTGCGGTTGGAATGCGGTCGGCGCACAGTCTACCGCGTCGTCGCCGCGGCGTAATCGCACCCCGGCGGAAAGGGAGCGCCGGCCTGCCTTGCGCGCTCACGGCCGTGCCGGATGCGACGGCGCGCGGGCCTGGCAAGAACGACATGGCCCGGCTTTTGCCCGCCAACGGGGCAGACCGCCGACGCTCAACGCCCGTCGAAGTGGTCCCAGCCGGCGCGCGACAGCGCTTGGGTATCCAGGACGCGGCCCGTCGCGTCGGTCAGCCGCAGGCCGGTGGCGCGCTCGATGCGCCCGATGACAGTCAGCGGACCATTCAACGCGGCCCGCGCCCGCTCGAGGTCGGCCGGGTCGAGTGTCAGGCAGAGTTCGTAATCGTCGCCCCCGGTAGCCTGCAGTTGTCGACGCTGGCGGCTATCCACGATATGGCGGATAAGCGCCGGCGACGCGGGCAGCGCGTCGACGTCGACGCGCGCGCCGACATCGCTCGCGGCCAGGATATGGCCGAGATCCGCCACCAGGCCATCGGAGACATCGATCGCGGCATGCGCCAGGCCACGCAGGCGCATCCCCTCGCGCGGGGTCGGCCGGGTCAGGCGCGCGATCAGCGCCCGCGCGCCGGCGCCGGCC